>JAPPPX010000160.1 GCA_028817305.1 Gammaproteobacteria bacterium
GGCGCCCTCAGTCGTCACGAGAGTACTTTTTCTTCGGTACGCAAGGCAGGTTCAGAGGGGGCGCCGCCTTGCGAACCAGAGACATCCGCTCCAGGGACACCGCGATCTCGAACATTCGCTCGTCTCCGTACAGAACCGCCGCTTGGTCCTTGACCCCGAAGAACCGCTCATCTTCCGGATTGTACCGGAAGCGCCACACGCCGTCCCGTTTCCGGGAGCGCCACACGTAGAGCTCGGTGTAGTAGCGGGTTTTCCCGTCCGCGCCTAGAAAATGCAACGCCCGGTTGAAATTTTGACCGCTCTTCTTGGTCAAGCTCCAGTCGGTCGAGCGCAGGCGGTACACCCGCCCTTCGCCCTGGCAAACCGTCTCCCACTCTTCGGCAAGCTTGGCGGAAAGGCCATCCCATATCCAACCGCCGAGCAAAAGGAGCAGGGCAACGCCGATCCCATATCGCTTTGCCTTCTTTGCCCCCGTAAGTCCGGGGGCATCCCCGCGCAACGCGCGAGCCCGCCGCCGCCTTTGCCGTTTTTTGCCCTCAGTTACGGGCTTCATACTTGGGCCTTTTCTTCGGTACGCAAGGCAGGTTCAGAGGGGGCGCCGCTTTGCGAACCAGAAACATCCGCTCCAGGGACACCGCGATCTCGAGCGTTTGCTCGTCTCCGTACAGGACCGCGGCCGGGTCTTCGATCCCGAAGAAGATTTCCTCTTCCGGATTGTATCGGAAGCGCCACACGCCATCCTGTTGCCGGGAGCGCCACACGTAGCGATTGGTGTAGTGGCGGGTTTTCCCGTCCGCGCCTAGAAAATACAACTCCCGGCGGTAACCGTTGCCGCTGCCCTTGAGCCAGCCCCTGTCGGTCGAGCGCAGGCGATACACCCGCCCTTCGCCCTGGCAAACCGTCTCCCACTCGTAACCCTTGGCGAGCTGCCCCTCCCATATCCACATAATGAACAAGACGAGAATGAATAATAGTACCGTCCCATATCGCTTTGGCTTTTTTTTCCGCATAAATCCGACTGCAATCGCGGCTATGCCCGTACCCGGCGCCGGTTCAGCCTCCCAGAAATCTCTCGAACATTCCCACCTGCATGGGTACGCACGGCAGGCGCAGCGGGGGCGCCTCCTTGCGAACGACGACCAGCTGAAGGAGATCGCCGCCGATCTCGAAAGTCAGTTCGTCTCCGTGCAGGACCGCGGCCTGGTCCTTGCGCCCGACGAGCCGCGTATCCTCCGGGCTGTACTGGAAGCGCCACACGCCATCCTGCTCCAGGGAGCGAAGGTCGTAGCGTCCGGTACGGTACAGAATTTCCCCGTCCGCGCCGAGGAAGCGCAGTCCCCGGTTATGGTCTTTGGCGGTTCGGCTGCCGTCCTGGCGCTTGCGGCGCCCGCTGGTCGAGTGCAGGCGGTACATCCGCCCCTCGCCCTCGCAAATCGTCTTCCACTCTTCTCCCCTGAAGACATCCAGGAAAGGCGATGTCCGGTACTGCTCCCAGCCATAGAGCGCGAGCAGCGCGACCGCCACCAGAACCGCCCCCAGTATCTCCAGTATGCCCTTGCCTTTCTTTTTTACCTTCGCCATTTCTCCTCCATATTCCGGTGTCTGCGTTCCCTCGATTCCCCTGCGCCAGCGAAAAACCCGGGGGCGCCCCCAAGGCGCGCTCAGAGGGCGCGATCAGGGGGGCGCGCTCAGGATGCGCTGTCCATAAAATTCACTGGCCCGGCGCCGCCTCCTCGGCCGCGGCGGCGGGCGGCGGCAGGTAATACGCCAGGCGGAAACCCACGGCCTTGTCGCCGTCGCTATTGTACTGCCGGTAAGAGAGCCGCAGCTTCTTGTCCGAGCCGTCGCTCCAGCCGGCGCCCCGGATGACGTGAAAGCGCCCGCTTTGCTGCCCCAGGGGATTGACCTGCGCGTCGGCGGCCCCCTCGAGCCGCGGCGCGATCTTGGTCAGGAAGACATCGTGCAGCCATTCGGCGACGTTGCCGCCCAGGTCGTGCAGCCCTCTGGCGTTGGGCCGGAAATTGCCCACCGGGGCGCTGACCGCCTGGCCGTCGTTGTAGTGAGACAGCGTGACGGGCAGCAGCGCCCGGGCGCTCTTGTCGGCGTAGTTGCCGGAGCGCGAGGGAATCTTTTGCAGGCTGTCGCCCCAGGGATACGCGCGCGCGTCTTGCGCGCCGCCGGCCCATACCCACTCCGCCTCCGTGGGCAGACGGTAGCCCGCCGAACGCGGGTCGAAGCCCGTGACCTGGCCGCCCGCCTCCAGGTAGAAGGGCGCCACCTGCAACTGCCGGCTCAACCAGTTGGCGTAGAGAGCGGCCTCCTGCCAGGAGACTCTGACCACGGGCTGCGCCGCGCCATCCAGGCTGTGCCCCTTGAAGTCGCCGGACGAGTGCCCGCTCTTAAAGCGCTTGAACTGTTCGTTGCTCACCTCGGTCCTGGCGATGGCGAAGGGGCGGTCCAGGCGCACCTTGTGCGTGCGGCGCGTAGTCTTGTATGCGAAGTCCCCGGCGGGGCGGAAGGGCAAAAACTCGAAGCCGTTCTTGCGCTCTTGCTCCCCGCGCCGCAATTCCTGCTGCCGGGCCCTGGAAAGCAGCCGCGCCCGGACGATCTTCGCCAACTCCGCGCTGGCAGTCACATGATGCGTCTGGTCGGCGTAACCCGGCGCCTTGAGAACGATTTCATGTTGCCGTGCCGGCAGCGACAGCCGGCCTTGCGCGTCGGGCCTCATGCGGCGCCCGGCCACCCAAATCTCGGTGTCCTTCGGTTGCAGATCGAATGCCACCAGGCCCGCGAGCGCCGGCAGCGAGACCGTGAGCGCTTCCTGCCCCGCCCCCGGGCGAATGGTCTTCGTCACCGCCCGGTGGCCGGGCTTCAGCAGCAGCAGCCGGTGCGCCTTGCCCGCCTCCAGGGAGAGGCGCAACGGCGCGGCGCCGCGGTATCGGCCGTCAACGCTCACGGCGGCGCCCGGGGGGTCGGAGGCCAGGCGCAGCTCGGCGCGGGCGGGCTTCGGCGCCGGCCGCTTCTCCTTCGCCTGCTCCGGCGCGGCCGGTTTGCGATCTTCCTCAAGCCGCACCAACAGTTGCTGGGTAATGTCTTTGCCCTCCACCTCGAGCTGCCGGCGGTGAGGCAGGTATCCCGGCGCCCGGATCTCCAACTGGTAAGCCCCCGCCGGGATGTCGCGAATGAATCCGGGCAACGGCCCGGCGGCGGCGCCGTCCAACAGCGCCTCGGCGGAGACTTCGGGGATCAGGGCGATATCGAGGTGGCCCGGCCGGCGAACCAGGCGCCATGCGAAGACCTGCGCGTCGAACCACGGCGCGAACTTCCCGGCCACCTCGAAACGCACGCTCCGGTCCTCGTAACCGGGGGCGGACAGCGTCGCCTCGTGCGCGCCGGGGAACATCAGGCGGCTGTCTTCGCCTATGGACAGGTGGAGGCTGTCCCGGATGCGGACCTCCGCCGTCTCGGGCGCCAGCCGGAACGCGACCGGGCGCGGGGCATTCTGCGCCAAGAGCAACAAGCCGGCCAGGACGGCCAGGGCTGCCGCGAGTTTCGCGGCCCGGCGCGGCCAGCCGCCGGCGCCGGGCGAGGGGTGGCCCGGACGGAGGCTGCTCCAAGACAGCGCTGAGGCCAGGGACGCCCGTTGCCGGTACCGGTAGGGATGAGGCTCGATCTCGTCATAGCGAAATTTCTCCCGCGGCTCATCGCTCATCAAATCGGATCCTTGCAGCGGATGTCGAAGCGGGTCGGCCGCTCCGGCAACACCCAGAAATCGCGCCGCACGTCACGGTAGCGGTCGCGCCGGGCGACGGCGACATACTTGCCGGGCTTCAGGCGCAACTGCTTTTCCTGGAAGCGCCCCAGTGTCTCGCCCTTGTAGATGGATACCTCGGATTGGCCGTCGGAACTCAGATAGACCAGTTGCGGCGTCTCCGCCTGCGCGAGGCGCTCTTGCAGCGCCTCGCGGCCCGCGGCGAGCTCCCGGCCTTCCAACCGGTCCCGCTCCATGGCGTCCAGCAGCTGCCGCGCCCGCCGGCGATTGACGGGGTCGAAAAGTTTTTTCGGCTCCGCAAGCAGCTCGGCCAGCGCCTCTTGCGCCGCGACGTAGGGCGCACTCCGGCGCGCGCCCGTTGCCGCCTCTGCAACGTAGGCGTCCAGCGCCTGGGCCTCCCGGTAGAGTCGCAGGGCCGCGCGCCAGTCCTGCGTCTCCTCCGCCGCCCGCGCCTGCGACAGCAGCGCCAGGATTTGCCGCGCGCGCTGCCGCTCCCGGGCATAGCGCAGCAATTGCCGCGCCTGCGGGTCTTCGGGTTTCAATTGCGCCGCCTGCTCCAGGCGGGCGCTCGCATCGGGCCAGCGCTCGGCGGCGAGAGCGTCCAGCGCCTGCGACATCCGTTCCTGGAACTCCGCCCCGGTTGCCTGGGCGGGCGCCGGCGCCGGCGCCAGCGCGGCGACAAGCAACAGCGCCGGCCACTCTATTGCCGGACGCTTTCCGCTGCCGCCGCGGGGCCTCCCGGCGCGCCGCGCTCGACAAAATATATCTCTTTCAAAATGCCGTGCCACTGGTCATATTGCTCCGTTACCGAGCCCTGGAGAGTCACGATGCGGTCTTCCACTTCCACCACCTGCGGTTGCAGCTCCAGCTCCAGCGATTCGCCCAACTCGCGCAGGGCCTCGTCGTGGATCTTGGACTGCTGGTAACTCTCCACGGTCTTGACGGCGCCATAAGCGCCGGCGCCTATCAATACCGTCCTCGCCGTATCGTTCTTGGAGTCGAGGGCGATGCCCCCGGCAATGGCCAAGGCGCTCAGCACGCCCTGCAGCAAGGTCTTGGACCTCTGTTTGGAGCGCGCGGCAACCTCGACCTCGCTCTGCCGAGCCCAGTCCGTGTAGGACGTCTCGATACCGCCGGCGAAGTGGTCGTAGTAGCCCTGCAAGGTGTCCAGGAACAGGTCGTCGCGCTCCTTGATCTGCAACACCCGCTGGTAAATGGGGTCGTTCTCCGCCGGCAGGCCCGTTACCCGGTAGCGGCCTCTTTTCTCCTCCAGATAGCCGGCAAAGGCATCCTCGGAGAAGGAGCGGGCGAAGCGCAGTTCCGCGGCGTAGCGGGCCTCTTTCAAGGCCGCCGCCGATTGCGCGTCGCGGGCCCGCAACAGGTCCCGGGCGATCTCGTCGAAGAGATCTTCGAAGGGGCGGCGGGTATTCGCGGGGGTGTAGTCCGAAGCGGCGGCCTTGCCCCGGTACTTCTTGCGTAACCAGTTGCGGCCGGCGGCATCGGCGGCGGCGATCTCCAGCACCAGTTCCGCGCCGTCCGACGCCAGGATCGTGCCTTCCACCCGCAGGTCCGTGACCGCCTCGGCGGGAACGATCCACACATTGCGCCAGGCCTCCGTCCGCTCCATCGCCTGCCGCAGTTGCCAGGGGAAGTACAGCGCCTCCGCCTTGCGCACCTCGCGGAAGACTTCGCCCTCTTCGACCTCCGCTTCTTTTATGCCCGTCTCGAATTCCAGGATGCCTGCGTCCAGATACCGCGCCTCCGCTACCTCCGCGGCCGCCTGCGCCGTCTCTCCCGCGCGGGTGCCGCCGGTCCCGGCGCAACCGGCGAGCAGAAGCCCCAGCAGCGGCGCCAGCAGCGGAGCGGGGCCGGCCGCCACCGCCCTTGCGGCCCCCGCCCCCAGGCAGGCGCTCACCCGCCCTTCTTGTAGCGGCGATATTCGTCCCATAGTTTCTCGCGCACCTCCGGGTCCGGTTCCTTGGCCGCGGCCTCCCGCAACTGCCGCGCCACAATGTCGTCGTCCTGGCCGTCGCCCACGTCCGCCGGCGCAGACGGCAGATTCCTGCCACCGCGGCCTACCGCGCCCGCGGTCTTCGGGGCGGCGGCGCCCCCTGCCTCCGCCTCTTGCGCGCCCGAAAGATCAGGGGGCAGGCGCTCTTCCCTGTCCCCATCCCCGGCGGCCGCGTCCGCGTCCGGGGCGCTCTCTTCCAGGTCGCTCAATCTCCCCAGCTCTCTGCTGACCATGCCCCCGTTCTCCGCCGCGGCGGAGTCCTCTCCTTCCTGCATCCGCTCCAACTCCAGGCGGGCCTTCAGCAGGATATCGTCCGTGTCGTCCAGGGCCTGTTCGTGCCGCAACAGCAAGCGCCGCTCGCGTTCCGCGGCCGTCGCCCCTCCCGCCGCGCAGTCCTCCAGCCCCCCGACCGCCGTCTCCGTGGCGCTCATATCTCCCACGTCCCCGGCGGCGCAGGGCGGCCGGGCGCCGCCGCCGCCCCCGGACACATCGCCCGCCATATCTCCCTCTGCCGCACCCCCGGCCCAGGCGCCGGGCGCCGCCAGCAACAGCGCGAGCGCCAGCCGCCGTCTCACGGCACCCCCCGCGGCGGGAATGGGAGGGCGTCGCCTTGCAAGCCGCTGTCTCGCGCCAGTCATCCTGCGGCAATTTTATCAAATCGCGGCAACGGCGGGTACATTTGCGGTTCCGCGGCGGGGTTGCGAACGGACGGGGCGCAACGGCGGTTATGGCACGGGCCGCGAGCGGCGCCCGGGCGGGGCGCCACTGGCCGGAAACGCCTCCCGAAAGGCATGGCGCACACCTTCCTCCAGGCCATCGGCAAGCCGGTCGGCGGGAGGAGGAGAAGAAACAAAAGGAAGCAGCCCCAGGGGAGGCGCGCCCAGGCCCCGGGAAAGGGTCTCCAGCGTCTCCGGCAACGTTTCGTAGCCCGGCTCCAGGCGGTTGGCGATCCAGCCTTTCAGTTCCAGGCCGTCGGCGCGAATGGCCTCGGCGCTGAGCAGCGCATGATTCAGACAGCCCAGGCGCAGGCCGACCACCAGCAACACGGGAAGCCGCATGGCATGCGCCAGGTCGGCCAGCGTGCGCTCCGGGCCCAGAGGCACGCGCCAACCGCCGACACCCTCCACGACAACGAAGTCGGCCTCACGGCGGAGCCCCTCGAAGGTCTGGAGGATCGCCGCGATGGAGATCTCCCGGCCAACCCGTAGCGCCGCGATGTGCGGGGCGATCGGGGGCGCGTAGCGGCAGGGGTTCACCCGTTCGTAGGGCAAGGCGAGCGCGCTGTGTTGCTGTAGCAGGAGCGCGTCCTCGTTGCGCAGACCCGCGGGCGTTTCTTCGCAGCCGCTGGCTATGGGCTTCATGCCCGCGACCCGGCAGCCTTGCCGGCGCAAAGCCGCCAGCAAACCGATACAGGCCCAGGTCTTGCCCACCCCCGTGTCCGTGCCCGTGACGAACACGCCCGCATTCCGGCGCTCAGTCATCGTCCCGCTCGCTGCCTTTGCCCCGGTCCGTTGCCCCGCGACGCAACCGCAGCGCCGACAATGGAACGACCGCCTCCGCCGGCCCGGCGGGCCGCGGTTGCGCCGGGCGCTTCGGGCGCCAGGCATGACCGTAAATGATCTCGAAGGTGGCCGGCAACAGGCCATCTGGACCCCGGCAACCTTCGTAGGCATCGAGCATGCGCCGCCTTCGGCCTTTGCCGGCAAGGCCCCGGCGCCGCTCCAGCGCCACATTGCGCGCCCCCAGCTGCCGCAGCATGCGCGCCAGCGCCTTTACGTCCGGGAAGCGCAAGATCAGGCGCTCGGTGTCCAACACGGGCTCCTCCAGGCCGGCCCGGATCAGGGCGTCTCCGATCTCCTGCATCACCGGGAAGGCGTTCACGTGCGGGCCGTCGTCCGCCGCCGCCCAGCTTTGCCTGAGTTCACGCAAGGTGTCCGGCCCGCACGCGGAGAACAGCAGCAGTCCCTCGCCGCGCAGCACCCGCGACTGCTCGCGCAAGGCGCGCCCCAGGTCGCCGCACCAGTGCAGCATCAGGCTGGAAAACACCAGCTCGAAGGACCGATCCGCCAGCGGCAGGGCGGCGGCGTCCGCGCACAGGAAGGAGTGGCGGGAGAACCAGCGCGGCGCCCGGCGGCGCGCCGTATCCAGCATGGCCCAGGAGCAGTCCAGTTGCACAAAACGAGCGCGAGGAAAGCGCTTTTGCAAAAGCCGCGCCCCGATACCCGTGCCGGCGCCCAGGTCCAGGACGCGGAGCGGCCGAATCCGCAAGAGGTCCAGGCGCTCCGCCAGGCGCCCGGCCACCTCGCGTTGCAGACCGGCGACCCGTTCGTAGTCCCTGGCCGCCGTATCGAAGTTTCGGACCATGGCGGGCCAGTCCAGGCGCCTCTGGGCACTCACGACAGGCGCTCCCGCGAGGATGCGGCCGGCGGCGCGGAAGCGGACACCGAAGTCCCGCCGCTCGCGCCCGCCGCCTCCTGCGCGCTGCCGCGAACGCATAATTTTCCCAGGGACTCCAGCAGCGCGTCTATATGTCCGCGCTCGTGGCATGCCGTCAGGCTAATCCGCAGGCGGGCCTCGCCCCGGGGCACGGTGGGCGCCCGCACGGCGGGAACCAGCATCCCGTTCTCGAGCAGGGCGCGGCTCAGCCGTACCGCCTCCCGGGAAGCGCCCACCGGCAAGGGCTGGATCGGCGTGCGGGAAGGGAGCAGCGGCAACCCCAGCTGCCGCGCGCAAAGCAGGAAGTACTGTATGCGTTCGTGCAGGCGGCGGCGGCGCCAGCCTTCCCGGCGCAACAAGAGCAATGCAGCGCCGGCCGCCTGCATCAAGGCCGGGGGAAGGGCGGTGGTGTAGATCAGCGGGCGGGCCTGCTGAACCAAAGTCTCCACCAGCCCGGCGGCGCCCGCGACGAAGGCGCCGGCACACCCCAGCGCCTTGCCGAAGGTGCCCACCAGAACGGGGACCTGTTCCTGGCCCAGGCCCAAGTCCTGCAACGTGCCCGCTCCGGTCGCGCCCAGGACGCCGATCCCGTGGGCATCGTCCACCATCAGCGCGACGCCGCGGCGGCGGCAGAGCCGCGCGATCTCGCGCAGAGGAGGAACATCGCCCTCCATGCTGAATACGCCCTCGGTGATCGCCAGGCAGTCGCGGCTGGCGGCGGCGGCCAGTTTGCGCCGCAAAGATTCCGGGTCCGCGTGGCGGTACCGTGACAGGCGCGCCCGCGACAGCAATATGGCATCCACCAGAGAGGCATGGCTGAGCCGGTCGGCGCAGGCCAGGGCGCCCGGCCCCAACAGGGCGCCGACCACGGCCAGGTTCGCCAGATATCCCGAAGAGAAGACCAGGCAGCGCTCGCGGCCGGTCAGTTCGGCCAGCTGCTCCTCCAGGGCTTGTTGCGCCCGGCTGTAGCCGCAGACCAGTTGCGAACCGCCGCTGCCCACGCCGTATTGCCGCAAGGCGCGCGCCGCCGCCCCTACGACCGCCGGGTGGGAGGCGAGACCCAGGTAATCGTTGCTGGAGAAGTTCAGCAGCCGCCGTCCGTCCTGCCAAGCCCACGCCCCCTGCGCCCCCTCCAGAGGCCGGCGAAGGCGGCGGGCCTCCGGCGGCAGAGATGCCAGCCGCGTCTCCAGGCGCTCCAGAAATCCGCTCACGACACGCTCCGCCGGCCCGCGGCGGCCCCCCGCGCTAGTGGGAGACGACCATGCCGAGACGCTGCAATAGCCGCCGGTCCCGGGCCACCGCCGAATTCTTGGTCGTCAGCAGCCTCTCGCCGTAGAAGATTGAGTTCGCGCCGGCATGAAAACAAAGGGCATGAAATTCGTCCGACAGTTCGTCCCGGCCCGCCGCCAGACGGACGCGCGAGGCCGGCATCACGATACGCGCGACCGAGACCGCCCGCACCAGGTCCAGGGGGTCCGCGGGGGCGGCATCCGCCAGCGGCGTCCCCGGCGAGCGGTGCAGGAGGTTGATCGGCACGCTTTCGGGGTGCCGCGGCAGGGTAGCGAGAACCTGCAGCATTTCGGCGCGATCCGCCACGCTCTCGCCCATGCCGACGATCCCCCCGCAGCATACGGCCATCCCGGCTTGGCGCACATGGGCCAGGGTCCGCAGGCGATCCTGATAGGTGCGCGTACCTACGACCTTGCGATAAAAGCCGGGCGAGGTGTCTATATTGTGGTTGTAGAAGTCCAGACCGGCGCCTTTGAGGAGGCGCGCCTGCCCGGCATCCAGGAGTCCCAGGGTCGCGCAGGTCTCGAGGCCCAGGTCTTTGACCGCGGAGATCATCTCCAACACCGGCGGCAGGTCGCGCGGGCGCGGCCCGCGCCAGGCAGCGCCCATACAGAAGCGGCTGGCGCCTTGATCCCTGGCTTGCAACGCCCGTGTGCGGACTTCCTTCAAGTCAAGCAGGGGGGTGGGGCGCACCCCGGTGCGGTACCTCGCGCTCTGCGGACAGTATGCGCAGTCTTCCGGACAGCCCCCCGTCTTAATGCTGAGCAATACGCAGAGCTGCACTTCCCTGGGGTCGAAATGGCGACAGTGGATCCGGTGCGCGCGCCGCAACAATTCCGGCAGCGGCAAACGGAACAGCGCCATGACTTCCGGCAACGACCAGTCACAGCGGATTTCCCCGGAGATCGCTTTTTTTTGCGGCAAAGTGGAAAAGTCCCCTTCCGTGCTGCTACCCTGCAGCCGGCGGCGCGCCATTGCGGCTCCTCACGCGGAGCCGCCCGCGGAATGCCCCGCGATCATGCGGGCGCGCCCGGCTTGCTTGGGCATCATTGTAGCGAGGCTGGATTGTGTCGGCTATAGGGACGTGGCTGGACCGGCTGTTCTACCCGCCCTGCGTCGTCTGCGGCGCGCGGGGCCGCGGCGCCCTGTGTCAGGGTTGCTCGGAAGATCTCCCCCATAATCTCCGCGCCTGCCCGCGCTGCGCCCTGCCGATGCCCTGGCCCGGGCATTGCCCGGCCTGCCTGCGCCGCCCGCCGTTTTACTTTTCCTGTATGGCCCCTTTCGTGTACGAATTCCCCATTAATTCCCTGGTGTTGCAGTTGAAGTCCGGCTCCAGGCTTTACCTGGCGCGCAACTTCGGAGAGTGGCTGGCGAAGGCGGCGCGGGCCCGGGACGCGGCGCTTCCCCAGGCGCTGGTCCCGGTGCCGCTGCACCACAGGCGCCTGCGACACCGCGGCTTCAATCAGTCCCTGGAGATCTGCCGCTGGCTGCGGGACGACCTGAGCATCCCCATAGACCCTTGCGGCCTGAAGCGCCGTCCCGGCCGCCCGCAACAGGGGCTCACCGCGGGGGAGCGGCGCGCCAACGTGCGCAACGCTTTCCTGTTGCCCGGGGAGCGGTTGCCGGAATATCGTCATGTCGCCATCGTGGACGATGTGGTGACCACGGGGAGCACCGTGAACGAACTCGCCAGGACGCTGCGCAGGGGAGGGATCGGGCGCATAGACGTATGGACCCTGGCAAGGGCCGCCGCGATGTGAGCGCCGCGACTTGAAGGCCGCGGCTCAGGTGTCGAGGTTTTCCACGAAAAGGGCGTTGGCCTCGATGAACTTCTTGCGCGGCTCTACCGGTTCGCCCATCAAGGTGTAGAAGACCTTGTCTGCGGCGATGGCGTCCTCCAGTTTTACTTTGCACAGGGCGCGCGTTTTGATGTCCATGGTGGTCTCGCCGAGTTGGTCCGGGTTCATTTCCCCAAGGCCCTTGTATCTCTGGAGGCTGATGTCGCGGCGGGCCTGTTCCAGGATCCATTCCACGGCGCTGTAGAGGGAGGTCACGGGCTGTTTCCGTTCCTTCACCTGGGCAAAGGCTTCCGGTTGCAGCTCCAGTTTCCGGGCATACTCTCCGATGCGCATGTACTCCGGCGATAGAAACAACTCCGGGCCCAATTCGACGGCGATGGGGATCCCGTACTGGCTGAGGGTAAAGAACACGCGCCAGCCCTGATCTTCTTTCTCGATGCGCGCGACCTGGGCGCCGGCGCCGTTGCCGGCGCCGATGCGGCGGCCCAATTCGCCGAACCACTCCCGGACCGCGTCCTGGGTAGGAACCGGTTCGTACTGCAAGCTGGGCATCTCCGGTATCTGCCTCACCAGCTGGGGAGGGTAGCGCTTGGCCAGCAGGGCGCAGTCTTCTTTCATGCGGGAATACGCGTCGCCGATGCGCGCGAGGGCCTTTCCCGCCACGGCCTTCCCCCCATTGCCGGGATGTATGCTGGCATCTTGCAGGGACAGCTTCATCAAGTGCAGGTCCAGTTCCCGTTCCGTCTGCAGATACTGTTCTTGCTTGCCTTTCTTGGCCTTGTAGAGCGGCGGCTGGGCAATGTAGATGTGGCCTCGCTCTACCAGCGCGGGCATCTCCCTGTAGAAAAAGGTCAGCAACAACGTGCGGATGTGGGAGCCATCCACGTCGGCGTCCGTCATAATGATAATCCGGTGGTAGCGTAGCTTGGCCGGGTCGAATTCGTCCTTGCCGATACCGCAACCCAGGGCAGTGATCAGGGTCCCGATCTCGGCCGAGGAAAGGATTTTGTCCAGACGGGCTTTCTCCACGTTGAGAATCTTCCCCTTAAGCGGCAATACCGCCTGGTAACGGCGATCCCTCCCCAGCTTCGCGGAACCGCCCGCCGATTCCCCCTCCACCAGAAACAACTCGGAGCGGGCCGGGTCTTTCTCCTGACAGTCGGCGAGCTTGCCCGGGAGACCGGCGATGTCCAACGCCGTTTTCCTTCGCGTCAATTCCCGGGCCTTGCGAGCCGCCTCCCGGGCGCGGGAGGCCTCGATAATCTTCTCGCATATCGCCTTCGCCTCGGCCGGGCGCTCCAACAGGAAATCCCGCAGCGCCCCCGGAACGATGGACTCAATGATGCCTTTCACCTCCCCCGATACCAGCTTGTCCTTTGTCTGAGAGGAGAATTTCGGGTCGCGCATCTTGACCGACAGCACGGCGATCAGCCCTTCCCGCACATCTTCGCCCGCTATGGACAGCTTCGCCTTGGCGTTAAGGCCGCGCTCTTCAAGAAAGCCGTTCAGGGTTCGAGTCAGGGAGGATTTAAGTCCCGCCAGGTGAGTGCCGCCATCCTGCTGCGGAATGTTGTTCGTGAAACAGAAAATGCTTTCCTGATAGGAGCTGTTCCATTGCAGGGCCAGCTGGATCTCTACATCCCCCCGTTTCTCATCCAGCGCGATCACGCTCTCGTGCAACGTGGTTTTATTGCGGCCCAAATCCTTTACGAACGCTGAGATTCCTCCCTTGTAGCGAAAGTGGTTCTGACGCCCGGAGCGCTCGTCCAGCAGGTCAATCCCAATCCCGGCATTCAGGAAAGACAATTCCCGCAGGCGGGTGGATAACACGTCATAATGGAAGGAAAGGTCGCGGAACACTCCGGCATTGGGCTGGAAACGAATGCTCGTGCCCGTCTCGTCGGAGTCGTTTATCCGTTGCAGAGGCGTCTCCGGAGACCCGTTCCGATATTCCTGCCGGTAGTACCCGCCGCCGCGGCGAATCTCGAGCACCAGGCGCTCGGAGAGGGCATTGACCACCGAGATCCCCACCCCATGCAGCCCCCCCGATATTTTGTAGGCGTTGTCGTCGAATTTCCCGCCCGCATGCAGGGTCGTCATGATCACTTCCGCGGCGGTCTTCCCCTCCTCCGCATGCATGTCCACCGGAATCCCGCGGCCATTATCCCGTATTGATATCGTTTCGTCCGTGTGGATGACGACCCGAATCTCGTCGCAGTATCCGGCCAGGGCCTCGTCCACGCTGTTGTCCACCGCCTCGAACACCATGTGGTGCAACCCGGTTCCGTCTTCCGTGTTGCCGATATACATCCCCGGCCGTTTGCGTACGGCATCCAGACCGCGCAAGACCTTGATCTTGGAAGAGTCGTAGCTTTCCTTAGCTGCCTTCGTCATCCCTACTCCTTCTCTTTCTAGCCCCATGCTTTTCCGATTCCGTTTGCCGTTCCACGTGGAACCGCGCCCAAGGCACCGTCCCGGGAAACCGGTTCCACGTGAAACACCCCACCTTCGGTCCCCGCCCCTACAGCCGCATCGGCATGATCACATATCTGTACGAATCTTCTTCGGCGGGAAGAATCAAACAGCTGTCCGTGGCAGACGTGAAGTAGAACCGCACCTTCTCCCCTTCGACCTTCTCCAAAGCGCGCATCAGAAAATCCGCGTTAAATCCTATCTGCAACGGGTCCCCTTCATACTCGACCGCAAACTCCATCTCGCCGCGCTCTCCTTCTCGGTTCTCCACCTCCAAACGCATGGCTCCCTCCGAAATATGCAGGTTCACGCCGCCGTATCTCCTATCCTCCAGGAGCGCGGAGGCTCGCAGCAGAACCTTGAGAAGGTTCTCTCGACTAGCCAGCATCAGCGACTCGGTCGGCGCCGGAACGACCTTCTCGTAATCGGGATACTCGTCTTCAAAAAGGCGGCATGTGAAACGCAGATTATCCATCGTAAATCGGACGAATGTGCGATCTATCTCCAGCTGCAGTTCTCCATCGCCTTCGATCAACTGCAACAGGCGCTCCACCGTCTTGCGGGGAACGAGCATCCGAACCGATAACTCCGAATCCATCTCCAGCGAGACTTCCGCCAGCGCCAGCCGGTTCCCATCCGTACCCACCGCCCGAATCTTTCCGTTGGCTACTTCCAGCAACAAACCGTTCAGATAAGCGCGGGAATCCTGGGCTCCTATGCAGAACAAAGTTTTTTCCAACAGGTGCCGGAAGACGCTGCGCGGGAGCGAAAACTGCGCCTTGGGGTCCACCCCCTGCATATGGGGAAACTCTTCGGAAGACAGGTTCTTCAGCGTAAAGCGGTTTTTCCCGGAGGTAACCGTGCCCATATTTTCCTGGAAAGAAACCTTCAGTTCGGCGTCCGTAGGAAAGGACTGGCAGAGATCGGCCAGCTTCGCGGCAGGCAGCGTGGAAACGAATTCGGAATCGGATTTGCAAGCCAGAGCGATACTCAACTCCAATTGCTGAGTCGCTGCCGTAACGGTGAGCTTTTCCCCCTCGGTCTGCAACAAAACCTGGTTCAGTATCGTGGGGGTCTGCGTCCCGCTTTCGATAATTCGCCGCACGGCCTGCATGGCCTGGTACAGGGTTTTCTGCGCTACAGTAAATTCTTTATTCATTTTTAAACCTCGTTATTTTAAGGGCGCCCCATTTCGGTGGAAAAGCGTTTCCTTGCCCGTGACTGCGGCCTCCCCAGTCTCGCGCGTCCTGTGTATTACCTGTCCCGAACCTGGTATCCGCGGCAAGGAATTCCCTGGCTTGCTAAGCGATTCTCCCATCATATGGACAGGATCTTCATAATGTTTTTGTAGTCCTCTTCGATCTTGTTGTCGCCTTGGCGGAGTTCGGAGATTTTCCTGCAGGCATGGATAACCGTCGTGTGATCTCTGCCGCCGAATGCCTCTCCGATTTCGGGGAGGCTGTGGTTGGTCAGTTCCTTGGCGATGGTCATGGCGATCTGTCGCGGCCGGGTAATCGAGCGGCTCCGGCGCTTGGACAGCAAATCGGAGATTCGAATGTTGAAATACTCGGCGGTGGTTTTCTGGATATTGCTCAGGGATACCTGCCGGTCTATCAGGGCGAGCATGTCTTTTAGCGCCTCTTTGGCGAAATCGAGGGTAATGGGGGCGTTGGTGAATTTGGCGTTCGCGATGACCCGGTTCAGCGCGCCCTCCAACTCGCGCACGTTAGCGGAACGAAAGCGTTTGGCGATAAAGAAGCAGGTCTCGTCCGGAACTTCGGACTGCCTTTGTTGCGCCTTGCTCTTCAAGATGGCTACCCGGGTTTCCAGTTCCGGCGGATCGATGGTGACGGTGAGGCCGGATCCGAAGCGGGACTTCAATCTCTCCTCCAGACCGGGGATTTCCTTGGGGTAGCGGTCGCAGGTCAGGACGATTCGGCTCTGGCTTTCCAGCAGGGCGTTGAAGGTGTGGAAGAATTCTTCCTGGGACTGCTCTTTTCCGGCAAAGAACTGGATATCGTCTATCAACAAGGTGTCCAGAGATCGGTAGTGCTTTTTAAACCGGTCTATCGTGTTGTGTTGCAGGGCATGCACCATTTGGGCGACGAAGCGTTCGGAATGAAGGTATGCGATCTGCGTCCCGGGCTGTCTCCTTGTGCTTTCGTGTCCGATCGCCTGCATAAGGTGCGTTTTTCCCAGTCCGACGCCACCGCAGATAAGCAACGGAATGTGGGCCGGTTCCTGTTTTTTGGCGACTTGAAGCGCGGCCGTCTTGGCGAATCGGTTCGTGCTGCCTTCCACGAAAGTGTCGAAGGTATAGTCCTCCCGCAACTTGATGTTGTACTTGGAGATGGGCGAGACGGGGCCGGCGCGGGGGGGGGCGTCGGTGCGTTCGCCGCCATTCGTTTCGGTGAGGCGGCCTCCTATATTCGCTTCTACGGATATTTCCGGACGACCCTCCCTGTGAGCGATCTCGCGTATTTTCGGCAGGTAGTGTTCTTCAAGCGAGTTCAATACGAAGCGGTTGGGCACGATGAGCGTAATAGAGTCCTCGGCCTCTACGGCTTGCACGGGACGGATCCAGGTGTCGAACTGATCCTTTGTCAGTTCTTCCCTTAACTTTTCCCGACAGAAGTTCCAAAACATGCGATGAAGCCAAAGACAGAACAGGTTCCCCGACCTGCAGGGAGGTCCACTGAGCGCCTAGTGTACCCTTGTTTCGGGAGTCTGTACACCTGACGCACAACCCTTGCGCGGGCGGCGCCGAGGGCGGTTGGGGAAGGGCTTTCGGGACAGAGGCGCCGCCGGGGAACGGCAAGGAAAGTTGCGGGATCGTTGACTTATCCCTGCCGGTCGCCGTACTCTTGCGCCACCGTGAAGAGAACCTACCAGCCCAGTAACATCAAGAGGAAGCGTTGCCATGGGTTCCGCGCCCGCATGCGCACCCGCGGCGGCCGCGCCATACTGAAGCGGCGCCGGGCGAAAGGGAGGCGCCGCCTCTCTGTATAAGGGGGATGCGGCCGCCGGCCGTTCCGGAAGCAGGCGGCTGGGGAAAAGCAGAAGGCTCGTTTGTACCGTCGAGATACGGCGGCTGTCGCGGGCGCCCACGCGATGCCGGGTACGGCGCTTCGTCGCTCCCAACAAGGAGAATGGAAGGAATCACCCGAGGCTGGGGTTGGCCGTCTCCCGCAAAAACGCGCGCCGGGCGGTGGACCGCAACCGGGTTAAGAGGGTTATGCGGGAGAGCTTTCGCCGCCATCAAGACTTTTTAGGGGGCAGGGACATACTGGTGATAGCGCAAGGCCCGGTGCATATTTTGAAAAACCCCGAGCTGGAGAAGGAGCTGTCCCTGCTGTGGCGGAAGTTGGTACGGTGAGAACGTTCCTGATCGCCTTGGTTGGGATATACCGGTACCTTCTGAGTCCCCTCTTTGGCGCGCGCTGTCGCTTTGCGCCCAGTTGCTCCGAATATGCCCAGACGGCGATTCGCCGCCACGGCTCCTTCCGGGGTTGCCTGTTGGGCGCGCGGCGTCTGTTGCGTTGTCACCCGTTCTGTGCGGGCGGTTTTGACCCGGTTCCTTAGGGCTTTTTCCCTTGGAAACGCAACGCCTGTTCCTGTTTTTCTTGTTCCTCTTTTTGCTGTTTCTGTTATGGCAGGCTTGGCAGAGAGATTACGGGCGGGAGGGGCCGGAGGAGGAGCCGGCGGCGACGGAGACGGCTCCGCCGGGCGCCGCGCGGATTCCGGAAATCCCCGCGGACGCAGGGCCGCATGCCGGCGCGGAGGAGGCGGAAGCGGCCCTGACAGGGCCGACACAAAGGGTGGAGATACGCACGGATGTTCTGGCCTTGGAGATCGATCCGCGCGGGGCGGCGCTCCGATCCGTTCGCTTGCTTCAATACCCGGTAGAACTGGACGGCGAGGAAAACTTCGCCTTGGTTGACGGCAGCCGGTCGAATCTGCTCTCGGTCCGGGGGGGCGTCCTGAGCGCCCAGTCCTCTGTACGCTTGCCACAGGAAGACGATCTATTCGCGGCCGCGGAGGAAAACTATTCCCTGGAAGGGGAAAGCATGGAGGTTCGCCTGCGGTGGAGCGGCAATCGCGAGGGGGGGTTGCAGGTTGACAAGGTCTTTCTCCTGCGCCGTGGGAGTTACGTGGTCCATGTCCTCTACGAGATTCGCAACTCCGGCGAGGCGCCATGGAAAGGCAGGACGTACATGCAGTTTCGATACCGCGAGTCGGATTCCGGGATCGATATCGCCTCGGGGGGGTATGCCGGGTATCAGGGCATCGCGCTTTCAAGCCCGGCCAAGCGCTATCAAAAGATTGATTTCTCCGATATCCAGAAGAAAAAATTGGCGGAAGATATTGCCAATGGCTGGATCGCCTATCTGCAGCGATACTTCTTGACCGCGGTGCTCCCTGTCAACCCGCAATGGGAATACCGCTACTACACCCTGTCCCCCGTGGCGGAACACTATATCGCCGGTTCGATCGCCCCCCCCGTGCAGGTGGCGCCTGGCGAAAGCAAGACGACGGGACATCATTTATACCTGGGACCGAAGCTACAGCGGACCCTCGCCGAAACCGCCCCGGGGCTCGAGTTGACTCTGGACTACGGCTGGCTATGGTTCGTCGCCAAAGTGCTGTTCGTCGTCCTGATCTGGTTGCAGGGGTTTACGGGGAACTGGGGCGTCTCCATCATTTTGCTGACGCTGCTGGTGAAAATCCTCTTTTATCGTCTCTCCGCGACCAGTTACCGCTCCATGGCGCGCATGCGCAAGCTGCAACCCAGAATGATGGCCCTGAAGGAGCGTTACGGGAACGACCGGCAGCGCATGCACCAGGCGGTGATGCAGCTCTACCGGGAAGAGAAAGTGAACCCCCTTGGCGGCTGCCTCCCCATCGTAGTGCAGATCCCCGTATTTATCGCCCTGTACTGGGTCCTGCTCGAGAGCGTAGAACTGCGGCAGGCGGAGTTTGCCTTTTGGGTTCGCGATCTTTCCAGCAGGGACCCGTATTTTGTCCTGCCGGTGGTCATGGGCATCACCATGTACCTGCAACAGAAACTGAACCCGCCGATTGCAGATCCGGTGCAGCAGCGGATCATCAATTTTCTCCCGGTGATCTTTACCGGATTGTTCGCCTTCTTTCCTTCCGGCCTGGTGCTTTACTGGCTGGTGAACAATACCCTGTCGTTGTTACAGCAGCGGTACGTGTACGCCCGGATCGAGAAAGAGACGGCGGCGGGCGCCACTGGCTGAGCCCGTGTCCCGCCCCGGCCCCGAGGGAGGCGGCATGGAAGCGGACACCATTGTCGCCGTTGCCACCGCCGGGGGAAAGGCGGCCATCGGCGTGCTCCGCATTTCCGGCCCGGAAGCCATCGCTATCGCCAGGGGCATTACTGGCCGCAAGGAGCTGCGGCCCCGACACGCCCACCTCTGCCGCTTCCGGGATTCCGCACGGGAAATCATAGACCAGGGGATTGCCCTTTTGTTCGTGGGGCCGGCCTCTTACACCGGCGAAGATGTGCTGGAATTGCACGGCCACGGGGGGAGCGCCGTCGTGCAGGCGCTGTTGCGACGGGCCCTGGAGCTGGGCGCGCGGCCCGCCCGCCCCGGCGAGTTCACCGAGAGGGCTTTTCTCAACGGCAAGATCGATCTTGTGCAGGCCGAGGCCGTGGCCGGTCTGATCGAGAGCGGCACCGCCAGCGCGGCCCGCAGCGCCGCCCGGTCGCTGAAGGGCGACCTGTCGGGGCGGGTCGCCGCGTTGCGCGATGCTTTGCAGGATTTACGCAGTCGGCTGGAGGCCGCCCTGGATTTCCCCGAGGGGGAAGCGGATTCCCTGAACCAGGAACGGGTGGAAGAGCGGCTCGCGGAGCTGGAGGGGCGCCTGTCGGAATTGCGGGGGCGGGCCCGGCAGGGGGAACTGCTGTCCGCCGGTCTGGAGATCGCCATTGTGGGGGCGCCGAACGTAGGCAAGTCCACGCTATTGAATGCCCTCTGCCGCTGCCAACGCGCCATCGTGACCGAGAGTCCGGGCACTACCCGCGACCCGGTGCGCGCGGAGGTCAATCTGGAGGGATTGCCTGCCCGGTTGGTGGACACGGCAGGGCTGCGCGATACCGCCGACCCGGTCGAACGGGAGGGCATACGGCGCACCCGCGGCGCTATCGCCGATGCGGACTTGATTCTCCTGGTCCGGGAGTATGACGGCGGCGCGCCGGAGCCGCCGCTCGAAGTGCCGGACTCTTCCCCTGCGGCGCCGAAGATCCTGGTCTATAACAAGATCGATCGCAGCGGCGCGCCGGCGAAGATGCGGCAAAGAGAGGACGGCTGCTGGGAGGTGCAGCTCTCGGCCAGGACGGGCGCCGGCTTGGAGTTCCTGTACCGGGCGATCGGAAAACAGACGGGTTACGAGGCCGGTGGAGAGCAGCAGGACGCGCTGTTCTGCGGCGAACGGCATTTATCTGCCCTGCGTAGCGTGTCGGACAGCCTGCGCCGGGGGCGGGCGCGATTCCGGGAAGAGCGTGCGGCGGAATTGTTGGCCGAGGATTTACGGGCGGCGGAGACCGCCCTGGGAGAGATTATCGGCGTGGCGCCCGCCGGGGATCTGCTGGATCGGATCTTCTCGCGCTTTTGCCTGGGGAAGTAGCGGCAAGAGAAGCGGGCTCGGCGGCAAGCTCCTCGTAGAGCGCGAGGGTGCGGCTCAGCATGTCCTCCAGCAGATAGGGGTGACGGCGGCGCGGGCGCGCGGGTCGCTCGAGAAGCCCGGCGAGCTTGTGCGCCAGTTGTTCCCGGTCGCCGGGGCGGACTTTCCCCTGGGGGAACAGGGCGTCCAGGATCTCGCCGGCGCCTCCGTGGTCGTAGGCCACGACCGGCACCCCCAGGCTGCATGCCTCCAGTACCGTGCGCCCGAAGGACTCGGGTTTCTCGGAGAGGGAGAGCACCGCGTCGGAGATGGACAGGATCTCCCGTATGTCGTCGCGGTGGCCCAGGAAGGAGATATCTTCCGCTACCCCCATCCGGGCGCTCTGCCGCCGCAAGCGGTTGAGCAGCCGCGTCTTTCGCGCCTCGATTTTCCCCGGGATCAGGCCGTGTACCGGTATCCGTTTTTTCTTCAGCGCCTCGATCGTTGCGATAAAGTCTTCCACGCCCTTTCTCAGCGACAGGCGCGCCGGCAGGGTGACGATGCGCTTTTCTTCCAGGCCGGGGCGCTCGCTGCGCCAGCGGCGCAGCCATTCGGCGTCGGGGCGGAACCCGAAGGGGAAGACCCCGGGGTCAATTCCCCTGGGAATGAGGACCAGCCGTTCTTCCGCGCAATCCGCGGGGAAGTGGCGCAGGATATATTCGCGGATGAATCGGGACACGGCGATAACGCGCTCTCCCCTGGCCATTACCGCGCTGTAGCGGTTCACGGAGTAGGCGCCGTGAAAAGTGCTGACGAGGCGGGGCCGCCGGGCGGGCGGCATTCGCCGAATCGCCAAGTGGCAGATCCATGCCGGCAGCCGCGAGCGCACATGCAAAATATCGGGGCGCTCGCGCTCCAGGAAGGCCCGCAGGCGCGGCACCAGAGCCAGCGTAAGGGGGGATTTCTTTCCTATCGGCCAGGGAATATGGCGGCCATGGCCCGCCAGCAGGGCGGCGGTGCGCGGCCCCGCGCTGGAGATCACGATGGAACGGTGCCCGGCCAGGGACAGCCTGCGGGCAAGCTCCAGCGTTCCCCGTTCCACTCCGCCGCCTCCCTCCAGGGAAGGCAGCGTCTGTACGACGGTCAGGGGCGGCGGCATCCTGCTACGATGCGCTTACGGCACGCGCGACAGGCTCTAATCTTCCTTGAGGACGAACTCCGCCCCGCAGTAGGGACACTGCGCCTTGCCCGTTTCCTCCAGCGGCAGATATACCCTGGGATGGGCGTTCCACAGGCTGGCGCCCGGCGGCGGGCAGTGCAGCGGCAACTCGTCGCGGCGAATCTCGTGGTGCTTCGTCTGGTAAGGCTTGCGAACCGCGGGGTCTTTATCCGGCATGTCGTCGTGGCTGACGCTGGGCGTTGCGGGCGCCGTCCAGGTAATGCAGCCATTCCCCATGCGCTTCGCTGCGCCCGTGCACGTGGTCGAAGTACAGACGCTGCAGGCGTTCGGTGATCGGGCCGCGCCCGCCGGTGCCGATCTGGCGGCTGTCCAATTCGCGCACGGGGGTGACCTCCGCGGCGGTCCCGGTGAGAAAGACCTCGTCTGCGCCGTACACTTCGTCTCTGGTAATGCGCTTTTCCCGCGCGTTCAGGCCGCGGTCTTCGGCAATTCGCAGGACCGTGTCGCGGGTGATGCCCTCCAATGCCGCCGTGGCCTCCGGAGTGTAAATCCTGCCGTCCCGGACGATAAAGATATTCTCCCCGCTGCACTCGGCCACGTAGCCGTCCGTGTCCAGCAACAGGGCCTCTTCGCAACCGCTGGCGCGCGCCTCCTGCAATGCCAGCATCGAGTTGACATAGTTGCCGTTGACCTTGGCCTTGCACATGCCGGAATTGACGTGCAGCTTGGTAAAAGACGAGGTCTTGACGCGGATTCCCTGTTCCAGCGCCTTGGGCCCGAGGTAGGTGTCCCAATGCCAGGCGGCGACGATCAAATGGCTGCTGAGGTTATCCGTCCGCAGCCCCAGGCCCTCCGCGCCCAGGAAGCACATGGGGCGTATATAGGCCGTTTGCAGTTGGTTGGCGCTGACGGCCTCCAGGCATGCCGCGGTGACTTCGGCCGGGGGGCAGGGAATCGGAATGTTCAGGATGCGGGCGGAGCGGAACAGCCGGCTGACATGATCTTCCAGGCGAAAGACGGCGGTTCCTTTGCGGGCCTCGTAGGCGCGGATGCCCTCGAACACTCCCGTGCCGTAGTGCAGGGTGTGGGTCAAGACATGCACCCGGACTTCGTTCCAGGGCTTCAGCTCTCCGTCGTACCAGATGTATCCTCTGCGATCTTCCATAGTCTGTAATCCGGCAGTTTGGCGATATTCCTCGATAAGTCATGCCCCCGGCGAATCGGCTCATTCTCTGGGCGCATTCTCTGGCGCCGGGGCCCGGGTTGCGCATCGCCCGCGCTTGCGGCCTCCTCGAAGCTTGCGATCATAACCGCTTGGGCTAAGGCTGTCCAAACGGCGGCGGCGCGGCCTGCCGTTACGCAAT
>JAPPPX010000091.1 GCA_028817305.1 Gammaproteobacteria bacterium
GGCCGGAATCCCTCTTTCTCTTGCGCCCTCGGCATCGCAAAGGAGCGCGAAGCGCGCGCTTGCTATGCTGGATTCCTGCTTTCGCAGGAATGGCGGAATTGTGTGCTGCCGCTTTAATCAGAGCATCCCTGAGATTCGGGCACGGCACGCGCGGCACGGGCCGTTTTGTTACCTTGCCCCGGACGGGCAGGGGGCGTGGGCAGGGGGCGTGTAGCGATGCAGGGGATTTTCCTCGTGGGCCCCATGGGCTCGGGAAAGAGCACGGTGGGTCGCCTGCTGGCTCGCCGCTTGCGTTATTCCTTCTACGACACGGACCGCGAGGTGGAGGTCCGGGCGGGGGCTACGGTATCCGAGATCTTTCGTACGGAAGGCGAGACGGGGTTCCGGCGGCGCGAAGGCCATGCGCTCCGGCAATTGAGCCGGCGCCCGCGGACTGTATTGGCGACGGGCGGGGGGGCGGTGCTCGACTCGCGGAACGTTTCCTGCCTTGTCCGCAATGGCGTCGTCGTCTATCTGCGTACCGCCCCCGAGGAATTGGCCCGCCGCGTGGCCGGCGATGCCTCAAGGCCGTTGTTACAGGGGCGCGAGCTCCTGTCTCGCATCCGTGAGTTGCTGCGTGAGCGCGCGCCTTGCTACGAGAGGATTGCCGAGTTGACGGTGGACAGCGACCAGCTCGCGGCAGCGGCCGTTAGCGAGCGGATTTGCGCATGGCTGGACTCCCGTTGAGAGTATTCCGGGTCGAGCTCGGCGCGCGCAGCTACCCCATCTACATCGGCAGCGGCTTGTTGCGCGCCCCGGCCCTGTATGCGCCTCATGTGCGGGACAGGCGGGTGCTGGTGGTTGCCGACCGGGCGGTGGTCCCCTTGTACCTGGATTCGGTGCTGGCCGGGCTCGGGGCGCAAGAGGCGCAATCCCTGGCGCTGGAAGGCGGGGAATCCTGCAAGTCGCTGGCAACCCTGGAGAGGATCGTCCGCCGCCTGTTGGAGGGGCGCTACGACCGCGACAGCGTCATCGTGGCCCTGGGCGGCGGGGTGATCGGCGACATCGCCGGTTTCGCTGCGGCCTGCTACCAGCGGGGGATCGCGTATTTGCAGGCGCCTACCACTCTCCTGGCCCAGGTTGATTCGGCAGTGGGAGGCAAGACCGCCGTCAACCACGATCTGGGCAAGAATATGATCGGCGCCTTTTATCAACCCGCGGCGGTGATCGCGGACATGGAGTCCCTGGCCAGCCTGCCGGACCGGGAAATCGCCTGCGGGCTGGCAGAGGTGATTAAGTATGGCCTGGTGCGGGATGCCGGCCTCTTCTCGTGGCTGGAGGAAAATGTGGAGCGTCTCCGGCGGCGCGACCCGGAGGCGCTGTCTCATATCGTCGAGCGTTCCTGCCGAATCAAGGCGCAGGTCGTCGCCTGCGACGAACGGGAACAGGGGACGCGGGCGCTGTTGAACCTGGGGCATACCTTCGGCCACGCGATTGAGACCGCCCTTGCCTACCGCGATTGGCGGCATGGGGAGGCAGTGGCGGTCGGCTTGTCTATGGCCGCGGACCTGTCCCGTCGGCATGGCTGGCTGGATGCGCGGGCGACGGCTCGGATTGACCGCCTGCTGGCGGCGTTCGGGTTGCCGCTGCGCCCCGCCGCCGGGCTGGAGGCATCGCGCCTGCTCGAACTGATGGGCGTGGATAAGAAGGCCCGTTCCGGCAGGCTGCGCCTGGTACTCTTGCGCGCCCTCGGCGATGGTTTCGTCACCTCCGATTTCTCCGATAGCTTGTTGCAGGAAACCTTGGCGGAGTTCTGTTCTTGACGGCATGTCGCGCGGGAACTCCGTGCGGGTTTTTGCCGCGGCGCCGGATTCCCCGCCTGCCCGGATTCCCCGCCTGCCAAGCCGCGGAACATGAAGGGAGCCTCGCTCGCAACGGACTTGGCGCAACGGACTTGGCGCCACGGACGGGCAGGCGCCCTTGCAGGCGCCGCTATTCCCGGTTTCGCCGCGGTTCCGGCGCGCGTTTCGCCAGACATTCGCGGCGGTTTTGGTAGCGAAAGCCAGTCAAAGGGCCGGCGACGCCCCTGCCCAGGGCGGCCACTTGAAAACGAGTCCCCATTTCCCCAGGCAGCAGGAGTTGGCGCGCCTGCCGGGTCCATTCCGCAGCGGGCGGCTCCGGGCCCGGTCGGGCGTCCAGGCCGCAACCGAGCAGGAACCAAGCTTGGTCGGCATAACCATAGAGGTCCAGACCGCATGCCTTTCCGGCCTCGGCCAGCAGGGTGAAGTCCACGGAGGCGGTGATGTCCTGCAATCCCGGCCATAGCAAGGGATCGTCATGGAAGCGGTGCCGATAGTGGCAGAGCAGCGTGCCCATGGAACGTTGCGGGTGCAGGTATTCGGCGCGCGGGTAGCCGTAATCCATGCACAGCAAGATACCGCTTTGCAGGGGACGGACGGCGGTGCGGAGCCAGCGGTGGAGGCCGCAATTCAATTCGGTGACATAGCCCGCGGCAAGGTTCCGCCTCCCGCATATTCGCTCGATGTGCCGCCGCAACGAGGGATTGGGCACGGCTTCCTGCCAGGCCAGCTTGCCGTCGCGCCAGACTACCCGCAATTCTCTCCAGCCGTCGCGCCGTAGCCGCACCCGGTGCACAGGCAATGCGTCCAATACCTCGTTGGCCAGGATCAGCCCCTGAAATGGCTCTGCCGGCGGCGCTTGCAGCCATTCGATCCGGGATCGGCAGGCTGGCGGCAGGCGCCTTCGCGCCCGCTGCGCCTGGCGCCGGCGCAGGCTCGCGCTGCGCTCGCGGATCAGGTATCTGGACGGCAGGCAGCCGAGTTGCCGCAACTCGGACAACAAGTCGCAGGCCAAGGCGCCGCTGCCGGCGCCCAGTTCCAGGATCGCGCCCGCAGGCAACTGTGCCAGCACCTCGGCGCATTGGCGGGCGAGGCAGCGGGCAAACAGCGGGCCTAGCTCCGGGGCGGTGATAAAGTCTCCCCGGGGGCCGAATGGTTCTTGGTCGGAATCGTAATAACCCAGGCCGGGCGCGTACAGGGCCCGCTCCATGAAGCGGGCGAAACCGATGCTGCCCCGGCAGGCGATTTCCTCGCGCAGCCGCCCCAGCAGCTGCCGGCTCCGCTGGCGGCCGGCCGGACGCGGAGCCGGCAGTTCCGCGCCGCCAGGCCGCGTAGAGTTCGTGTAGTCCATGGCCGTTTATCCTGGATCGGCGATGCCTTAGCATAGCAAGTCGTCATGGGAACGTTGTTGCTATTGGCATGAGCGCCGGGGCATGAGCGCCGGCGTGGCATTGGTCACTGGCGGTGCGCGCCGCATCGGCAAGGCCGTGGCGGAAGAGTTGCACCGCTCCGGTTTCGATACGGTCGTTCACTACCGTCGTTCCCGCCGGGAGGCGGGGGCGGTGGTCGCCCGGTTGAACGAGGAGCGTCCGGGTTCGGCTCTCGCCGTCGGGGCAGATCTGAGCCGGCCGGAGGAGGTGCAGCGGCTGGCGTCGCGGGCGCTTGCGTTCCGGGGGCGGCTGGATGTTTTAGTGAATAATGCCTCCCTCTATCAATGTACGCCGCTGGCGGAGATCGGCGCGCGGGACTGGGATGCATTCGTAGCGGTGCACCTGCAGGCGCCGCTGGCGCTGGCCTGCCAGACGGCATCTGCCCTGCGGCTGGCGCGGGGGTGCATCGTCAACCTGCTGGATCTCTATGCCTACAAGCCGCTGCCCGGGCATGCGCTGTACTGCGTTACCAAGGCCGGCATGGCCATGCTGACCCGCTGCCTGGCGGCGGAACTCGCTCCGGAGGTACGGGTCAATGCGGTGGCGCCGGGAGCCATCCTGTGGCCGGAAGGGGACGCGGACCGGCAAAGGCAACAGGAGATTCTGGCCGGTATTCCGTTGCGGCGCACGGGAGAGCCGCGGGATGTCGCGGCCGCCGTACGCTACCTGATCGAGGAGGCCCGCTACACCACCGGGGAAGTGCTTTATCTGGATGGAGGACGCAGGCTGCGTACCTGAGCGGGATTCCCCTGCGCCCGCTTCAGAATTCGGGCAGAGAGCCGTCCAGGTACCACTGTTTCTCTTCTTCCTCGTACCACCAGCTCTGGGTGTCGGTAATCGTGCGCAATCTTAGTTTGTCCGCATGGTAGTAGTCGATCTCGGCCGTGGCGGTGGCCGCGTTTCCTTCGGGGTCGATCACGATCTCCTTGATCCGGTATTGCGAGACGCGAATCTTTCGGAGGCCGTCAGGCAGGGGTTTCGGTTGCGCGTCTCTCGCCTCGGGTTCGCGGGCCAACAGGCGGTTTGCCGCCTGCCGAAATTCTCCCCAGCGCAGATCGTTGCCGTAGCCGCGTATCGCGGTAAACATTTGCTCGCCGCGCTCCTTGTTTTCGGATCGCTGGCATCCGGCCAGAATCAGCGCGGCCAGCAGCAGTGTCGCCGTTGCCCATCGTGTGTGCATTGCTGTTTCCTCCTCCGCGGGGTGCGCCCGAGTCGCTTTTTTCCCGGCAAGCCGCTGCCCAGTATAAACGGGGCATAAACGGGCATCCATACGCCGTAGAGGTCATGGCCGTTCTTTCTGTTGCCAGGAGTGCCGTATGGTTCCGAATTGATGCAATACGCTTTTGGCCGCGGCGCTATTCCAACGCCAGCGCCACCGGTTGCAGGGAATGCCGCCGCTGGTCAAAGCGGCGCCATAACTCCCGGAAGGTATGGCCGTCCAGAGGATGATGTCTGTCGCCGGCAATCTCCGCCAGCGGCCGCAAAACGAAGGAATGGCGCAGGATGTCGGGCCGGGGCAGTTCCAGGCCGTGCCCTTTGTATGCGAGTTGCCCGTACAGCAATAAATCCAGGTCCAGGGTGCGGGACAGGAACTTTGTCGCATCGCGCCGGCGGCCGTGCATCTTCTCGATATCCCGCAGTTCCCGCGCCAGTTTCGGCGGCGGCAACCGGGTGTTCAGGCCGGCTACCAGGTTGTAGAAGGGGGCGCCCAGGAATCCCCAAGTGGAGCTTTCGTAGATGGGGGACAGAATGAGCGGCCCGAAGCGTTTTTTCAGTTCGGAGACGCCGCCGCGGATCGCGGCCTCCCGGTTGGCGTTGCTGCCGATGCCTACGTATGCCCTGGTCATGGCGCCCGCTGTTTTCGGCACCGCTCGATCGCCACACCCACGTCTTTCACCCCGCGCAAGGCCCACCGCTTGTTAACCCGCAGGCGCAGCCGGGGCACATCGAACTCGCTCAGGATCAACTCCGCTACGCCCTCGGCGAGCGTCTCCACCAGGCGAAACTGGCTTTCGGCCACAAAGGAGAGCACCCTCTTGGCAACGGCCTTGTAATCCAGGGTGTCGCGGATGTCGTCGGTTTGCGCCCCGGCGCCGACATCCACATTCAGATCGATGTCCAGGATTACGGTCTGCTTGACCCGGCGCTCCCACGGAAAGATGCCGATGACGGCATCCGCCCGCATTCCGCGCAGGTAGATCCAGTCCTTCCCGGCAGCGCCTCCCGGCTGCGTGCCGACTGGGGCGTCCGGGCTCATTTCCTGGGCGGCGGGCTTGACCCATGCGCCGCTCCCGTTTGCAATACGTTCATGATTGCCGGCATTTCTTTCGTTCTGGCCGCTTATTTGTGCGGATCGCTTACCTCCGCCATTCTGGTGAGCAGGATACTGCACCTGCCCGACCCCAGGGAAGAGGGTTCCCGTAATCCGGGCGCTTCCAACATGTTGCGTCTCCACGGCAAGAGGGCGGCCCTGCTGACGCTGGCAGGGGATGTGCTTAAGGGGATGCTGCCGACGCTGGCGGCGCGCCTCGCGCAGCAACCGGAGTCCGTGATCGGGCTGTGCGCCCTGGCCGCCTTTCTGGGGCACCTTTACCCCCTCTTTTTCGGTCTGCGGGGCGGTAAGGGAGTGGCGACCCTGGGGGGGGCGCTCGTCGGCATACACTGGCCGCTGGGGCTGGTTTATTTCGGCGTCTGGCTGGTCGCCGCCGGGCTGTCCCGCTATGCTTCGCTGGCCGCCGTGGCCGCTGCCGCCGCCGTGCTCTTCGCCAGCGCCGCACTGGCCGCGGCACGGCCTTTCTTCGGCTACAACTTGCCGATGTGTTTGCTGCTGTTTTGGAGGCACCGGGAGAACATCCGCCGCTTGCTGGCGGGCAGGGAGGAGCGCATCCGGCTGAAGAAGACCTGAAGCGGGCGGTTCAGTCCGGTGCCGGGGCGGCGCCGACTTTGCGCAACGTCTCCAGCGGCCAGCGCGGCCGCACCTCGAATTCCAATTCTTCCCGCTGGCCGGTCAGCAGCCGCAGACAGCCCGCATACGCGATCATCGCCCCGTTGTCGGTGCAAAATTCCGGGCGCGGGAAATATGCCTCGGTCTGGCATTCGCCCGCCAGGTCTTGCAGGCGGGCGCGGAGTTCCCGGTTGGCGCACACGCCGCCGCCCGCCACCAGCCGCCGCAGTCCGGTTTGCCGCAAGGCCCGGCGACATTTTACGACCAGGGTATCTATCACCGCTTCCAGGACTCCTCGGGCCAGGTCCGCCCGTTCCTGGGGGGTGTCGCCGGCTTTCTCCGCATGACGCCGCACGCAGGTCTTCAGGCCGCTGAAGCTGAAGTCCAGGCCGGGGCGTCCGGTCATGGGGCGCGGGAACGCATAGCGGTCGGGGCGGCCGCGTTCGGCCAGTCGGGCGAGTGCGGCGCCGCCAGGGTATCCCAGCCCCAGAAGCCGCGCCGTCTTGTCCAGGACCTCGCCGGCGGCATCGTCCAGGGTTTCCCCCAGCAGGAGATAGTTGCCGGGACCTGCCACCTGCACCAGTTGCGTATGCCCTCCGGAGACCAGGAGCGCCAGGAAGGGGAATGCCGGCGCCGGGGCCTCCAGCATGGACGCCAGCAAGTGTCCCTCCATGTGATGTATGCCCAGGGCGGGTATCCCCAGCGCATAGGCCAGCGAGCGTCCCACCGTGGCGCCTGTCAGCAGTGCCCCTGCCAGTCCGGGGCCGGCGGTATATGCGATGCCGCCCAGCTGTTTCGGTTCGGTCCCGGTCTTTTCCAGCAACTGCCTCAACAGAGGCAAGATCCGGAGGATATGGTCCCGGGAAGCGAGCTCCGGAACTACGCCGCCGTAAATTGCGTGCAGTTCGGCCTGGCTGTGCATTGCGTGAGCCAACAGCCCGCGTTCCGAGTCGTAAATTGCCAGCCCCGTTTCGTCGCAGGAGGTCTCGATGCCGAGGACCGCGATGGCCTCGGCCGGTCCGTTTTTGCATTTTTGCGGCGCAACCACTAGAATCTCCGCTTCTCCGCGCTATCGCCTGCCGCTGTTGCGGGCAGAGCGCGGCTTAAACATTATCGGGAAGCATTATGCCTTCGATCAAGGTAAGAGAACACGAACCATTCGATGTCGCCTTGCGGCGCTTCAAGCGCTCCTGCGAGAAGATCGGCATCCTCTCTGAAATTCATCGCCGGGAGTACTACGAAAAGCCAACGCAGGCGCGCAAGCGCAAGGCTGCCGCGGCGGTGAAGCGGCACCTGAAAAAGATCGCCAAGACCGCCCTGCGGCCGATGCGCCGCGGTTATTCCCGCTGAACAGTCTGTGCAAAAACCCCGAAAATCCAGAACCGCCCGAAAAACTACCTACTGGCACGGCGAATATCCGCCATTCCCGCTTTTTTCCGTCATTCCGGCGAAAGCCGGAATCCCGCGCAAATACAG
>JAPPPX010000149.1 GCA_028817305.1 Gammaproteobacteria bacterium
CGTCTTGCCGACTCCCCCTCAAGGGGGGAGTGATGCATATGATCCGCTTTTCTTGCCCTCGATTGCGTAACGGCTTGGGGCGGCGCGCCTCCGGTCGCGGCCCCCTGCGGAGATGCGCTATGATGTGCAATCTGCGCCGGGCGGCGGCAAGAGCGGCACGAAGACCGGAGGACAAGAGCATATGGGGAGAAGGATCGCGTCGGATCGGGCATCTTTGCCGAAAGATGCGGTAGAACGGCTCCGGTCGTGGTGCCGCGAGCTCGGCTTCGATGCGGTCGGGGTCTCTCGTTCCCGGCTCAGGAAATACGAGGCCCGGCTGTGCAGATGGCTGGACGCCGGGATGCACGGAGAAATGGCTTATATGCAGGCGCATGGCGTCAAGAGGAGCCGTCCCGCCGCGCTGGTGCCGGGCACCGTCAGCGTCATCTCCGTCAGGATGAACTACCTGCCCGCCGACGCCGCCGACCCGGGGGAGGTGTTGCGCCGCCCGGAAAAGGCCTATATCTCCCGATACGCGCTGGGGCGCGACTATCATCGGCTGATCCGCAAGCGTCTGCAGAATCTGGCCGATCGGATCACCGGGGCTTTCGGGCAGTTCGGTTACCGCGCCTTCTGCGACAGCGCGCCGGTGCTGGAAAAGCCGCTCGCCGAGCAGGCCGGCCTCGGCTGGATCGGCAAGCATACCGTCCTTATTAACAGAAATAGCGGCTCTTGGTTCTTCCTCGGCGAACTGTACACCGACCTGCCGCTGCCCCCGTCGGAGCCGGCGAGCAGCCACTGCGGCAGTTGCCGCCGCTGCCTCGATATCTGCCCGACCGGGGCGATCGTCGCGCCCTACAAGCTGGATGCGCGGCGCTGCATTTCCTACCTCACCATCGAGCTGAAGGGCTCGATCCCGGTCGAATTCCGCCCCCTGCTCGGCAATCGCATCTACGGCTGCGACGATTGCCAGTTGATATGCCCCTGGAACCGCTTTGCCAAGTATTCCCGGGAACCGGGTTTTCGCCCCCGGCACGATCTGGATTCCGCCGGATTGCTGAACCTGTTTCGTTGGAACAGCCAGGAGTTCGAGCGCCGGCTTGCCGGGTCGCCGATACGGCGGATCGGTTACCGGCGCTGGCTCAGGAATATAGCGGTTGCGCTCGGCAATGCGCCTTATCGCGAGGACATCGTCGCCGCGCTCGCCGCCAAGCGGAATCACCCCTGCGATTTGATTCGGGAGCACGTGCGATGGGCATTGCGGACGCAGGCCGCCTCCAGGAAGGGCGGCTGGCGGCCTGGCTCCGTCGGTCTGTCGGCCCCGCAAGCTCCCGCGTTGCAACTTCCGCCCCGCTGAGCGCCCCGCCGCTCCCGTCGCGGAGGGCGGGGCGGGGCCGGTTTCGAGCCCGAAGGAAACGCTGGCGCCTTGCGGGCGCCGGCCCCCCCGGTCGTTACCAGGACTTGTTGCGTTGCGGCTGGCGATTGTTGCCCTGTGGCGGACGCTCGCCCCGCGGCCGCGCCTGGTTGACCTTCATCTTGCGCCCCGAGTAAGTCTTGTCGTTGAGGGCCTTGATGGCCTTGTCCGCATCCGCGTTGTTCGGCATTTCGACGAAACCGAACCCCCTGGACTGGCCTGAGAACTTGTCCGTTATCAGGTTCACGCTGGAGACTTCTCCGAACGGCGTAAAGATATTCCTCAACTCCTCTTCCGTTACACTGTAGGGAAGATTGCCCACATACATATTCATTGCTGGTTCACTCTTTTTCGCTGTGCGTCAAAGGAAGGACGCCGCAGGCCAATTGACACACAAGTCAACCTGCGACGGACGGCCCGTAAGGCCGATTCGGGAAATTCGGCGCGCTCCGGCAGCGGCTCGCGGCCGCTGCCGTCCGCGGGAGTGCAGGGAAATTGGCTCCGGGAGCGCGGGCGGCGCACCTCCCGGGCGGCAATCCTGCTGCGGCTAATGGCGCGCTGGGACAAGAATAGTCCCGGTCGCCGGGGGGAAAATCATCTTTTTTTCGTATTGACGAACCGTTTTCGGGGGAGAAAACTGCCAATGCGAGGGGACGGGAGGCAGGGAAGCCTTTCTCTCCTTTGTTGCCGAACCGGGACACGAGCCGGAAAAAGGATGTCCGCTCCCCCCGGTGCGGAATAAAGAAAAAGACGGAACCGGGTCGGCAGGACGGCCACCGTTTTCCACCCGGGCTTTTCTTCAGGGAGCGAAGCTTGACGCCAGGGACGGCTACCTTTTCCCCGGATTCCGACAAAAGCGGCGGCGACAAAAGCGGCGGCATTGAAAATAGGGGAGGGGAGAGAATTGAAGAATTCCGCAGCAGGAGGAAGAACAGAAGGGGAGGGAGATAAATAGGGAAAAGGGACCGTTTCGGTCCCTTTTCCCCCGGTTGACCTTGAGACGATGTTACTTGTTGTTGATGTACATCGTCACTTCAAAGCCGAAGCGAATGTCGTTGCTCTCAGGGGTTTCCCACTTCATTGTTTGTTTCCTCCAGTTTCAAAAACGGCCCCCGGCCTATCCGGGGCGTTGGCGGTAATAGTTGCATACGCCGTGCCAATAGTCGGCAAAGCCCTGCTTTGCAGTGCATCCGCGGCATTGACCGCTTGGCCGGCGGCCGCAACCTCCCAGGCGGGAAAGGCTGTTGCGGTCGGAATTTGGTTATATTTAGCCATCCAGTGTGGTTTATATCGTGCTCTCAGCCGCCTGTGCGCTTTGCGGCGCCGGACGCCCCGGCGGCGGACGCCGTGCCGCCGCGCTCCGCGGCGGGGTACGCCTGACGGCCGTCAAAGACCGGGCCGTCCACGCAGACGCGCATCATTCGCCTTTCCCCTGCCGCCGTTATCGGTATGGCGCAACCGGCGCACCCCCCCGTGGCGCAGGCCATATGCTCCTCTACCGCGATTTGGCAGGGCAGGCGGTAGTCCCTCGCCAGCTGCACCGCGGCGGCGAGCATGGGCTTGGGGCCACAGGCAAAGAGCTCCACTTCCTGCAAGCGTTCCTGGTCCAGGGCGCGCAGCCAATGACGGCCCAGCTCGGTGACGTGTCCCTCGAAACACCCCGGCCGCCCCTGGTTGCTGGCAAGCCTGCTGGCGAATCCCAAATCTTCCAGCAGCGGGACGCAGGCGGTCACATGCGGCGGGATGCCGGTCGCCATCCGGGCCGAAGGGCGGGGGCGGAACGGGAAGGGCAGTTCCGAACCGATCAAGACCAGAGGCTGCCGGCGGCTGTGGGCCAGGGACTCCGCGAGGAACAGGATCGGCGGCATTCCCAGCCCGCCTCCGATCAGCAGCGGCCTGGGGCGCCCCTCCGTCACCCGGAACCCCCGGCCTGCCGGACCGAGCGCGCGGATCGTTTCCCCCGGCCCGCGCGTTGCCAGCAGCCGCGTCCCGCGCCCTACGATTTTGTAGAGGATCTCCGCCTGGCCGCTGCGCTCGTCCGCGCGCAGGTAGGACATGGGGCGGGGCAGCGGCAATTGAGGGTGGCACTGGATGTGGGCGAACTGCCCGGGCGCCGCCCCTTGCGCCAATGCGGGGGAATGGAGCCGCAACAGATATTGCTCTGCGCCGCAGTGCCGGTTCTCCAGTATTTCCGCCTCCGTCGGGCGGATCGCGGCGCCCGGGCGGTCGCTGGGGCTGTCGCCCGCTGCCTTCATGGGGGTGCGGGGGGTTCCCGGCGATAGACCGTTTTGCCTCCCAGCAGGGTATGCGTGACCTGGCCCTTCAGCCGCCACCCGGAAAAGGGCACATTGCTGCCGGCGGTTTGCAATACCTCCGGCCGCACCGTCCACTCGGCGCCCGGGTCGAAAATACAGATATCCGCCTTGTTTCCCGGCTCGAGCCTGCCGCCCCCGATCCCGAGGATCTCCGCCGGCTTGCTGGAGATGGCCGCCAGCGCCCGCCCCCGGTCCAGCGCCCCTTCCTCCGCCAGGCGAAACATCAGCGGCAGCAACAACTCGAGGCTGGCGGCCCCGGGTTCCGCGGCGGCCAGCGGCCGGGCTTTCGCTTCCCTGCCGTGCGGTTGGTGATCGGAGCAAGCGCAGTCAATAACTCCCGTCGCGAGTCCTTCGCGCAGGGCGTCCCGGTCGCTGTCCCCCCGCAGGGGAGGCGCCAGGTAATAGTCGGGGTCGAACGAGGCCAGCGCCGCGTCCGTGAGGAAGAGATGCGGGACGGCGACATCCGCGGTCACGGGCAACCCCCGCGCCTTTGCCTCGGCGATCATGGCCACCGCCCGCCCGCTGGCGATGCGGCAGCAGTGGAGCCGCGCGCCCTCTATTTGCTCGAGCAGCAACAGCGCGCGGCTCAGGGCCACGGTCTCGGCGGTCTCCGGGATTGACGGCAGGCCGAGGCGGGTGCCCGTCTCTCCTTCGTGCACCAGACCGTTGCCTCTCAGGGACGGGTCTTCGCAGTACAGAAAGACGCCGATTTCGCAGGTGGCCGCGTACTCCATGGCCCGGCGCAGCATCTCCGAGTCGCCCGCGGGGGCGAGGGCGTTGCTTACGCCTACGCATCCCGCCTGCTTCAGGGCATGCATGTTCGCCAGGCATTTCCCCTCCAGCCCCTTGGTAAGGGCGCCCAGGACGTAGATCTTCGTCCGCCCCACTTTCGCATTGCGTCGGCGGATGAGCTCGACGATGGAGGGAGCGTCAATCGCGGGGTCCGTGTCGGGCGGGCAGCACAGCGCGGTAACCCCTGCCGCCGCCGCCGCGCAGGACTCGCTTTCGATAGTTGCCTCGTGTTCCTTGCCCGGCTCCCGCATCCGCGCGCACAGATCGACCAGGCCCGGAAACACGAACTGGCCGGCGGCGTCTATTTCCTCGTCGGCAGTGAAGTCCGGCGCCGCGCCGGCGCCGACCCCGACGATCTTACCGGCAGCGATGCGCAACTCCGCCCGCTCGGCCCTGTCTCCGCCGGGCGCCAGGATGCGCCCGTTCGTTATTTTCAGCCTCATTCGGGGCGCTTTCCCGCCGCGCCCATGGCAAGGGCCATGACTGCCATGCGCACGGAAATGCCGTGTCCCACCTGCTCCAGGATGACCGATCTGGTCCCCTCGGCCGTTTCGGAATCAATCTCGATTCCCCGATTGATCGGCCCCGGGTGCATGACGATGGCGTCCGGACTGGCCGGGGCCAGCCGCTCCTGCGTCAGGCCGTAGCGCTGGAAATATTCGCTCTCGTCGGGCAGGAAGGAACTGCGCATGCGCTCCCGCTGCAGGCGCAGGGGCATGATCACGTCCACGCCGCGCAGGCCCGTTGCCAAATCGTGATGCACCCGCACGCCCATGCCCTCGATCCCGCGCGGAATCAAAGTCTTGGGGCCGATGACCCGAATCTCCCGCACCCCGAGCAGGCGCAGGGCCTCGATCTCGGAGCGCGCCACCCGGGAATGCGCGATGTCTCCCACCAGCGCCACGCGCAGGGAGGCCGGCGACGGTTTGTGCCGGAGTATCGTGAAGGCGTCCACCATGGCCTGCGTGGGGTGGGCGTGGCAGCCGTCTCCCGCGTTGATCACGCTGACCCGCGGCGATACCCGGGAGGCGATAAAATGGGCCGCCCCGCTGTGAGGATGCCGGATGACGAACATGTCGCAGCGCATCGCTTCCAGGGTTTTCAGCGTATCCAGCAGGGATTCGCCCTTGTTCGTCGCCGAGTTGCGCGCATCTATGTTGATCACGTCCGCGGAAAGGCGCTTGGCGGCCAGTTCGAAGGTGGTCTGCGTGCGGGTGCTGGGCTCGAAAAACAGATTGGCGATGGTTCTGCCGCGCAGGAGGGGGATCGTCTTCACCGCTCGTTGGCCCGTCTCCGTGAACGAAACGGCGAGCTCCAGGATCTCTTCCAGATGTTCCCGCCGGAGTCCCGTAATTGATAGGAAATGCCTTAATTTTCCGTCGGCGGACAGTTGAATGTTGCCGTTCACGCTGCCTTGACGAGAAGCAGGCTCAGGGGGGTCGGCCCGTCGAGCTTCAGGTGTTCGTTCCCCGCCACCTGCATCTTTTCCCCCACAAAGTCAGGCTGTATAGGCAATTCGCGGCCCTCCCGGTCGAATAAAATGGCAAGGGAAACGCTGGTCGGGCGTCCGTAGTCGAAGATCGCGTTCAACGCCGCGCGTATGGTGCGCCCGGTGTGGATCACGTCGTCCACCAGCACCACGCGCCGGTCTTCCACCGGTAGCGGCAACCGGGTCGGCGTGACCTTGGGGGATATCCCGATTCGGCTGAAATCGTCCCGGTAGAAGGCGATATTCAACTGGCCCATGTCGTAATCCAGGCGTTCCCGGAGTTTTTCCGCCACCCACACCCCGCCGGTATGGATCCCGACCAGCAATGGGCGCTCGCATTCGAGGCGTTCCATGTGGCGGCCGATGTCGGCGGCCATCCGGCGCGCCAGCCGCTCGATTTCGGCGCTGTCCTTGCAGGGAGACTGCTCAAGCATCGGGGAGTTCGGCGGTCGCGCCGGTCAGCCAGGCCTCCAGGATCACTTGCGCGGCGACCGCATCCAGGGCCGCGCGGCGCGCCCTGCCCCAGCCGCGGGCCTCGATCGTGGACAGCCTTTCGTCCACGCCGTACACGGGGAGTCCGTACCGGCCCTGCAGTTGCCGCATGAAGCGGCGCGCGTCCCCCGTCAGCGGCTGCTCCTTGCCGTCCATGCGCAGCGGCAGCCCTACGACCAGCGCATCCGGGCGCCATGACCGGATCAGCTGGGACAAGGCATTCCAGTCGGGTCTCCTCTTTACAACGTTCAGGACAGTCAGCGGGCTCGCCGTGCGGGTAACCGTCTGCCCTACCGCTACGCCGATTCTCTTGCGCCCATAGTCCAGCCCCAGAAGAGTGAGATCGTTCTCAAGCGTGCCCGGCCTGGAAGGAAAGTTCTCCAATATCAATTCCCAGCGATTCTACCGCCATGGCCCAGCGCTTCTCCGAGGGCGCCTTGAATATCAGGCTGGAGTCGCAGGGCGCGTTGAGCCAGGAGTTTTCCCCGATCTCCTGCTCCAGTTGGCCGGCGTCCCAGCCCGCGTAACCCAGCGCGATAAGAGAGCGTTGCGGCCCTCTGCCCTCGGTGATCGCCTGCAGGATGTCGCGGGAAGTGGTCATGCCGATGTCCTCCGATATCTTTATGGAGGAATCCCATGATTTCTTCGGCTCGTGCAGCACGAAGCCGCGGTCTGTCTGCACCGGGCCGCCCCCGTAGATCAAGGTCTTGCCCACGGCTTCGTTCGCGGGCTTCAGGTCCATCTGGGGCAGCACGTCTTTCAGGGACAAACCCAGGGGGCGATTGATGACGATCCCCATCGCGCCCTCGTCGTTGTGAGCGCAGATATAGGCGACCGTGCGGTGGAAATTCGGATCTGCCAAGGCCGGCATGGCAATCAGCAGCTGGTTGGTGAGATTGATTGCCGACATATTTGCGCTCTCCGATGCAAGCGGACCTTGGTGTAGGCGGCGAGACTACCATAACCCCCGCGCCGGCGTCCACCGCTTGCGAGCCGCGCATATATAAAAGCGCGAAAAACCAAATACTTGCGCGCCGCTAACCCGGATATTGCACGAGCGCCGGTTTTCCGCCGGAAGTGTCGTTGTCTGGGACGG
>JAPPPX010000092.1 GCA_028817305.1 Gammaproteobacteria bacterium
ACGGGGACCCAGGCAGGGGTTCAGGGGCTAATATGCGCCAAGCGCCGCCCGCCAGTCAATCCCGGCCAGGCGGGGCGCCAGCCGGCGCCGAAGGCTCAGGACTCGCGGGCGCCGCCGCGGCACAGGCCGCGCTTTAATCGGAAAAGCGCCGAGATGTCCTCGTCCCCGCGGCCCTGGCGGATCAATTCGCGGTAATCGCGCAACGTGGCTTCGGCGACCGGCAGGCGGAAGCCCAGGCCAGCGGCCAGGGCCTGGGCGATCTCCAGATCCTTGCCGTGCAAGGCGACCCGGAACCCGGGCGGGTAACTGCCGGCCAGCATGCCGCGGCCGCGATGCTCCAGGAACCAGTTGCCGGCGGCGCCGCCGGCCAGCGCCTGCAACGCCCGCTCCATGTCCAGGCCCAGACGCTCGCCGAAGGCCAGCGCCTCGCTCACCGCCTGGTTGATGCCTGCCGCCATGAGTTGATTGACGGCTTTGGTCGCCTGGCCGGCGCCCGCCTCGCCCATATGCAGCACCTGGGCCGCAACGACGGACAGCGCGGGCCGCGCCCGCTCCAGGGGGCGCGGGTCGCCGCCCGCCATCATGGTCAGGGCGCCGTTGCGGGCGCCCTCGACGCCCCCCGATACGGGGCAGTCCAAAAAGTGCGCGCGGCACTCCCGCAGACGCGCGGCCGCGGTGCGGGCGGTGTCCGGCCCGACGGTGGAGGTGTCGGCGACGATCGCATCCGGCCGCAGCGCCGGCGCCAGCGCGTCCAGCACGGCCAGCACGTCTTCGTCCCGGGAAAGGCTGAGCAGCACCAGTTCGCAGCGCCCGGCAACGGCCGCCGGCGAATCGGCCAGCAGCGGCGAATCCGGGAACTGCCGCCGCGCCCGCTCCGGCGTGCGGTTCCAGACGGCTGCCAACAGCCCCGCATCCGCCAGGCGCCGCGCCATGGGGCCGCCCATCGCGCCCAGGCCGATCACGCCCGTTTTCGGCCGCGGCTTCACCGGCGCGCCAGATAGGTGTAGCCGTCCAGGCCGGCGGCCAGCAGCTTGCGGTAGTCCCGCAGCTCCGCGGCCGGCAGCCCGGCGGCGCGAAGCCGGCGCAGGTATCGCTCGGCCAGCAGCGCCGGCGGCATGTCCAGGCGCCGCATCAGGTCGGCGGCCGAGTCGCCCGGCCAGGCGCCTTCGATCCGGTAGCCGCCGCCGGTGCAGCGCACGTCCAGGGAGGCGGTGGCGCCGAACAAATTGTGCATGTCGCCCAGGACTTCCTGGTAGGCCCCCAGCAGGAAAATGCCCAGCAAATAACGTTCCCCGGGACGCGGGCGGTGCAGCGGCAGGCTGGATTCCCCGGCCACGGCGTAGCGGTCTATGCGCCCGTCCGAGTCGCAAGTCAGGTCGTGCAGAGTGGCCCTGCGCTCGGGCCATTCGTCCAGCCGGTGCAGCGGCACCACGGGGAAAACCTGGCCCAGCGCCCAGCTGTCGGGCAGGGCCTGGAACAGGGAAAAGTTGCAGAGATACTTGTCGGCGAGCCGTTCCTCCAGGCCCGGGAGCCGCTCCCGGCAGTCCGCTGCCAACAGGGCGCCGGCGCGGCGGCACACGGCGTAATAGAGTTCCTCCACCACAGCCAGCGCATCCAGCCCGAGCAGGCCGCGCAAAAACAGGTCGCGGGCCTCCTCGCGGCAACGCCCGGCGTCGCGGCAGGCGCGCGCGGCCTTGCCGGGCGCGAGCCCCGCCAGCGTCTCGCGCAATTCGGCGGCCAGGCGCGACCCGGCCCGGGCGGCGACCGCGCCGCGAGCCGGCGGCCCCGGCGCCCGCTCTACCTCCAGCGCCTCCGTGACCAGCAAGGCATGGTGGGCGGTCATGGCGCGGCCGCACTCGGTGATCACGTTCGGCTGCGGCAACTCCCGCGCCCGGCAGACCGCGGCCAGTTCGCGGAGCACGGTGGCCGCGTATTCCTCCATCCCGTAATTGGCCGAGTTGGCGCCCCGGGAGGCAGTGCCGTCGTAGTCCACGCCCAGGCCGCCGCCCACGTCCACCCATGCCACGGGCGCGCCCAGGCGCCGCAACTCGGCGTAGTAGCGCGCCCCCTCGCGCAGGGCGCGCTGAAAGTCGCGGATATCCGAGACCTGCGAACCGATATGAAAATGCAGGAGTTGCAGCCGGCCCAGCCAGCCGGCCTCGCGCAGCGTCTGCGTGGTCCGCAACACTTCGCCGGGGTGCATGCCGAATTTGGATTTTTCGCCGCCGGTATTTTGCCAGTTGCCGGCGGCGATGGAGTGCAGCCGCACGCGCAGCCCGAGCCGGGGCACGGCCGACACTTGCCGCACCGCCTGGCGCAGCAAGCGGAATTCGGCAAGCCTCTCCAGCACGATGAAGACCCGCAGCCCCATGCGAATGCCGACCAGGGCCAGCCGCAGGTACTCGCGGTCCTTGTAGCCGTTGCAGACCAGCAGCGTCCCCTTCGCGGCCAGCGCCAGCGCCAGCATCAACTCGGCCTTGCTGCCGACCTCCAGCCCGACCCGGCCGCCGCGCAGGATCGCCTCCACCACGCGGCGCTTCTGATTGACCTTGACCGGGTATGCCGCCTGGCAGTCGGCGCGGTAGGCGTGGCGCCGCCGGGCCTGCCGGAAGGCGTCCTCCAGCAGCCGGGCGCGGTCGGCCAGGATGTCGGGGAAGCGCAACAGCACGGGACAGGGCAGGCCCCGCTCCCGGACCTCGCCGGCCAGGGCATACAGATCGATCTCGGCGCGGCCGGGATCCCGGAAGGGCCGCACGGCGAGATGCCCGTTCGGGAGCACATCGAAATAGCCCTGCGACCAATTCGGCAGCCGGTAGCAGGCCCGGATCTCCTCCCGGTCGCAGCGCCCCCCGGGCGCCGGCTGCAGCAGCGCCAGGCTCATGCCCCGCCCCCCGAAAGGCCGGGGCGCATGAAGTGCGGGATATGGGCGCGCGGGAGGCGGCGTCGCATGAAGTGCGGGAGAGCGTTCAGGAGAATTCAGGGGGCATTCGGCTACGACAGCAGCGGCGGTGGCGGCGGCAATGACAGCGGCTTGCGGGGACGGCTGGGGACGGCGGCAGAGTCAGGATCGGCGAACGGCCCGCCTCAGGACTCCGCAAGCAACTCCCGGATCAACTGTTCCATGCGCAGCGCGCGGCCGTCGTTGGCGTGGGTCTCGCCGAAAAAGGTGCCGCGCACCGAGCCATTTTTGTCAATCACGTAGAAGGCCGGCCAGTAACGGTTGTTCATCGCCTGCCAGTAGGCAAAGTCGTTGTCCATCATGACCGGGTGGCGCAGGCCGAACTCCTTGGTCTTGGCGATCACATTGCCGCGCACGCGCTCATGCGCGAACTCGGGAGTGTGGATGCCCACGACCTGCAATCCTTCCGGTTCCAACCGATCCTCCAGCTCCTTCAGCCAGGGGAAGGAGCGGTAACAATTCCAGCAATCGAAGGTCCAGAAATCCAGCAGCACTACCTTGCCCCGCAAATCCTGCATCCGCAGCGGCGGCGAGTTGATCCATGCCTCCGGAGAGCCTTGCGTGAACTCCGGCGCGGCAAAGGTTCGCTGCGGCGCCTGGCCGGCGGCGCCGGGGGCGCGCAACAGCAGGCCGCTCAGCAGGAGGCAAGCCAGGAAGCAACAGGCTGCCGCCGTTGCCGGACGCGGCGGCGCGCGGAATCGCCGGGGGGAAGGGCCGCGCAGCCAGGAACGCGAGGTACGTATCCGCATGGAACGGATCGTATCGCAAACGGGCGCAGGGTCAATGCCGCCGACCGGCGCAGTCGGCCAGGCCCGCCTCCGGGGGCGGCATGGGGCGCGGCGGCGCCGGCACGGGCCAGCCGTATATTTGCGCCCGGTCCGAATCGGGGCTATACCTGTGGCCCGATAAACATGAGTCGCGGGGCTCCCTGTCGGGATGTTGCCGGATACGGCACCCGAGACTTGGCAGGCTTGCCGGATTCGCGTGGATGCCGCTCAGCGTGGAAAAGAAGAAAAATAAAACGAAATCAATCAGCCACAGCAAGGAAAAGCCTCAGGGAAATCTTGCCGAAATTACTCGCAAATTGCGCAGGTGGAGACTGTTTCAAGTTGTCGCAAGTGTAGGAGTAAGTATCGGGTTCACCTTGGTAGCACTGTCAATAACAGTGGTAACTGTGGATATAGATATAAATTTGCAGGGGGCAAAAATCGTATTCGATAGCGATTCTTTTCTTATATCGGCCTTGATCGTCATTCTGTTCCTGGGAACGGCCTTCATGGGTGCGGTACTGGCGGGAATATGTTTATTCAACGTACTCAGGAACAAGATTCGGTATTTTGGGGACTCGAAAATAGAGTTGGAAAAGAAACTCGATCCCAATCGTACATCCAGCAATCTCACCAAATCCGGCGAGACGAATCCAGAAGATTGGGGCCCCGATCCTTAAGGCGCGCAACTGTGCAAGTCTGCTATAATTCCGCGGCGAAACCGGCTCCGCAGGCTTTTCTGCCCTGCGGGGAGGAGCGAAAAAGATGCTGGCTACTGAATTCTCGATAGAGCTTCCGGCTTGGATGGTGCTGGCGCTAACCTTGTGGACAGTTGCTTTGCTGTGCACCCTCGTCTGGTTTCTGCAAGTGCTGTGGCAGGAAGCCTGGATCGCCTGGGCGCGGCACCGGCTGTTCGCTTTGCGGGACAGGATTTTCCACATGGCGGCGGACGAACGCGGCGGGTTGCGGTTTTCCGACCGTAACTACCTGGAAATTCGGGAAGAATACAATGCCATGCTCCGCTTCTGCCATCAGTATGACTGGCCTGTGCTCATGGTGATATTGGCCGCGGACCGACAGGACAAAATGCCGCATTCGATCCAGCACGACTCTCACAGGGAGTGCTACGAGCGGATTGCCGATGCGAAAGTGCGCGAGGAACTGTTGCGCCTGCGAAAGAAAGCGATTCGATGCCTCACGCTGCAGTTGTTGCTACGCGCGCATTTCTTTAATTTGATTTTGATCCCCACGCTCATGTGGACTTTATTCAGGGTCTTCCGTCGTTCTGCTTTACGCATCAGTAATGCGGACCGGATTACGCGCCAATCCACTCAATTGGCGATGGAAGACTCCAACTGGCGTCACGGTATTGCCTGACAGCGGCGGTCTCTGCCGCCTCCGCCGAACAATGCCGCAAAAATCCATGCGGCGGCGCGGGCTTTGGACGCCGCGCCCGCGGGCGCGGCGGGAGCGTGCCGCCGCCCGGCGCTCAGGGCGCCTCCCGCAAGACTCGAATCGCCTCGGCGTTGCCCGATAATTTGGCCAGGGCCAGAGGCGGCAAGCCGTCCACATCCGGCGCCTCCGCGTCCGCGCCGTCCGCCAGCAGGGCCCGAATCGCCTCGGCATGGCCATTCGAGGCCGCGTAATGCAGGGGCATATCCCCGCCCTCGCCGGCTCGCGCTCCGTCCCGCGCATTCGGATCCGCACCGCCCGCCAACAAGGCCCGGACCACCTGCGCGTACCCCCTCCCGGCTGCGTAGTGCAGCGGCGTTTGCCCGACCCGCTCCGCATCTTCCGCCCGCACATTCGGATCCGCGCCGCCCCCCAGCAAAACCCGGACCGCCTCGGCATGACCCTTGCCGGCCGCGTAGTGCAGCGCCGCCTGCCCGCTCTCCTCGGTGCGCGCGTCCGCATCCGCGCCGCCCTTCAGCAGGGCGCGAATCACCCCGACGTGGCCTTCATCGGCCGCTATATGCAACGGCGTCTGCCCGATCTTCGCGGTCCGCGCCTCCGCATCCGCACCGCCCTCCAGCAAGGCCCAAGCCGCCTCGGCCCGACCATTTCTGGCCGCGATATGCAGGGGCGTTACCTCGTTCTCGCCCGGCGCGTTCGGATCCGCGTCGCCCTTTCCCAGGACCCGGACCGCCTCGGCATGGCCGCCTCTGGCCGCGTAGTGCAGGGGCGTCACCCCGTGCTCGCCATCCTTCGCATTCAGGTCCGCGCCGCCCTCCCGCAAGGCCTCGAGCGCCTCGGCATGGCCATTCCCGGCCGCAACATGCAGGGGCGTTATCTGGTATTTGTCGTCCCGGATGTCGGGATCCGCATCGCCCTCCAACAAGGCCCGGACCGCCTCGGCATGGCCGTTCTTGGCCGCATAATGCAGGGGCGTAGCCCCGTCTCCGTCCCCTGCATTGGAATCCGCGCCGCCTTCCTGTAAAGACCGAATCGCCCCGGCCTGACCCTCGTCGGCCGCGTAATGCAGGGGCGTTTGCCCGCGTTTGTCCTGCGCATTCGGATCCGCGCCGCCCTCCCGCAAGATCCGGATCGCCCCGGCCTGGCCGCCGTCGGCCGCGTAATGCAGGGGCGTCACCTCGTACTCGCCGGCCCGCGCATTCGGATCCGCGCCAGCCGCCAGCAGCGCTTGAACCGCCTCGGTATCGCCCTCCCTGGCCTCCTCGTGCAGGGGCGTGGCCAAGCCCCGCGGAGGCAGAACCGCAAGGCCCGACAGGACCACGAAGGCCGCAACCTTCCCGGACTGGAAACGCTTCGATCCCATGCCGTCATTATAACCGGCGGCGGCGCGCGCTATCCCCACACCCCGCGGGCTGCACCCCGCAGGCCGCGCCTCGCAGGCCGCAGGCGCCCCCCAACCGGCGGCGGCACCGAACCCGCCAGCCCTCCATCTTGCCCCCCGCCGCCAGCGCCGCCCCCCGCAAGAGACCGGCCGGTTGCGCTATACTTTCCGCACTGCCCACAGGAGACAAAAGCAAATGACTGCCGCATTTGACACCTTCGCCGCCGCCAAAGAATTTGAACACACCGGTTTCACCGACGCGCAGGTGCATGCGCTGGTTGGCAATTTTGCCAAGTCGCGGAGCGGCATGGCGACCAAAAAAGATGTCAACCACTGCTGGCGGGTTATCCTCGGCGTGGTGGTGCCGTTGCTGCTGTTGAACATCGGGCTTTCCGTTTCCATTGCGCTATCCATTTGCCAATGAGAACCCCCGTCCGCCACATTGACACTTTCGCCGCTTTCAAGGATTTTGAGACGGTTTTTGGCCATGACCGGGCCGAGGCATTGGCGCTTGCCATCGGCAAAGTGCAATCCGATCCAGCGGCCGCATCCCAGGCTGTCGCCGATTTGGAGCGGTGCGGTTTTACCCGTCCGCAGGCCGAGTCCGTGGTCGGCCAAGCCATTTTTTCCGCCACCGGCAGAAAGCCCCTGCTGGCGCGCCGCGCAACCGGCTGAGCTCAATCCCCGCAAGCCGTTACGCAATCGAAGGGAGGAAAGCGGCCCTCTTATTCCGCTATTCCCGCGCGGATTTCAGGCCGCCCCTCTCTTATTCCGCCATTCTTGCCATTTACATGTTGCTTTCTCCTCCCGTCATTCCGGCCTCCTCCCGTCATTCCGGCCTCCTCCCGTCATTCCGGCCTCCTCCATGTCATTCCGGCCTCCTCCATGTCATTCCGGCGAAAGCCGGAATCCCGCATAGAAAGCGCGCGCCTCGCGCTCCTTTGCAGAAATATCCCTTGAAGGAAGGGGCGGGCCGTCAGGTTCTGCAATGTGCGCGTTCCGCGCTGTATTTGCGCGGGATTCCGGCTTTCGCCGGAATGAC
>JAPPPX010000080.1 GCA_028817305.1 Gammaproteobacteria bacterium
CCGCCCAGGAGAACCGCAAGGGCCGCCTTCCCCCCACCGCAGCAGCCGGCGCCTGACGGCTTGGCTGCTGCGACTCCCCCTCAAGGGGGGAGTGATGGGAAGATGCTGGCCGTGATGGGATCGCTGACGGCAGCCGCGACTCCCCCTCAAAGGGGGAGTGATGGGAAGAATGAGGCCGCAGGCTTGCCCCTGGCTTGAACAGGGGCAGGAATAGCGGGGCAGGTTGAGCGGCGGGGCGGGAATCTTTTCCCCTCGATTGCGTAACGGCTGGTGGCGGTTCAACAGGGGCCGCCCGGATCGATTTTGCGGACAGGAGCGGTTTTGCGGACATTGGCCTGGCGCTACGCGGCGCAAACCCCGGCACGGCACGCCCCAGGACGAGGAGCGTTAAAAATGCCTCGAACAACGAGCGGATTCGATTTTCGTTCATGCCTGCGACCCCTGCGCCTGCGGCCCCCCCATGTCTGCGACCATGTCTTCGAGCCAACGGGAGCCAATGGGCCCCGGAGCCGAAACCGAGGACGGATTTCGGCGACAGAGGAGACCATGGGTGCATCCGCTTGCAGGCGGGACGGGAAAGATGGCGGGGAGGGGGGGTGGTGGTGGGGTGGGGCCCCTCCCCGCCCGGAAACCCGAAAGATTCGAAAGCCGCGGTGCCAACTCCCACCTGCACGCCGAACGCGGCTCAAGTCGCTTTATATCAGGAACCTGCGCCCGCTTTCCGTGTTCTCTCGCTACTTGTTCCAGTACTCGCGCCGTTCGATCCCGAGCGCCATTCCGTTGCGATATTGTTTTGTCCCCACTTATAGGCCCGTATGGGATCGAGGCCATACAGTGCTGTAAATAATAGCCGATAATCCTCGTTTGTCAAACATTTTTGCGCCGCCGAGCGCGCGTTTTCGCGCTTGCCGGCGCCGCACGCGCCGCAGTTGCGCGCCCCCGTTCGCCTGCGATTTTTTGCTCCGAATTGGCTATGATGCCCGCGTGATTCCCCTGCGCGACGAAAACCCCGCGGAGTTGCGGCCGTTCGTAACCGTGTCGTTGCTCGCCGCCTGCGTGCTGGCCTTCCTGTGGCAAATCTCGGGCGGGGCGGACGGACACACGCTCAGCGTCTATCGCCTGGGCGTGATCCCGGCGGCGCTGCTGGGCGACGCCCGGCTGCCGCCCGAGATGGCGGCGGCGGCGCCGGCGGCTACCGTGTTCACTTCGATGTTCCTGCACGGCGGCTGGATGCACCTGATCGGCAACATGCTGTACCTGTGGATTTTCGGCAACAATATCGAGGACGCCATGGGGCATGTGCGCTTCCTGATCTTCTACCTGATCTGCGGCATCGCCGCCGTGCTGGCTCAGGCGCTGCCCGATCCGGACTCGACTATCCCCATGGTCGGGGCCAGCGGCGCCATCTCCGGAATTCTGGGCGCCTATCTCCTGCTGTTCCCCCATGCCCGCGTATTGGTCCTGGTCCCGCTCGGCTACTACACCCGCCTCATGCACATCAAGGCGGCGTGGGCGCTGGGCCTGTGGTTCCTGTTTCAGGTGCTGTCTTCGATCAACGTGGACACCTCCTCGGGCGGTGTCGCCTTCGGGGCGCACATCGGCGGCTTTATCGCCGGCATGGCGCTGGTGCCGCTGTTCAAGCGGCGCTCCTTCAAGCTGCTGGCGCGCACCTAGGCCCGGTCCAGCAACCGGTGATAGCGATCCCATTCGAAATGCGGCCCGGGATCGGTCTTCCTGCCGGGGGCGATGTCGCAGTGACCGACGATGCGGTCGCGGCGCAGGCCGCGCCACCGCCGTTGCAGCAAAGCGGTGATGCCGGCCAGAACCCGGTACTGGCAGGGCTCATAGGGGCTCTGGTCGCAGCCTTCCAACTCAATGCCTATAGAATAATCGTTGCAGTCGGCACGACCGCAAAAAGCGGAGCTGCCTGCATGCCAGGCGCGCCGTAGAAAGGGCACGTACTGGGTCACGGCCCCCGAACGGTCAATCAGCAGATGGGCGGAGACCCGCAGCCCCTGCAACCAGGAAAAACCGGGGTGCGCCCGAAAGTCCAGGGTATTGGTGAACAGCCGGTCTATGTGGCCGCCGCCGAACTCTCCCGGCGGCAAACTGATGGCGTGGATCACCAGCAGCTCCACCTCGCACCCGGCGGGCCGGGCGTCCTGGTTGGGAGAGACGAGGCGCCGCGCACCCCGCAGCCACCCGCCGTCCGCATCCAGGCCAGGCGCGCCGGGAGCGGGCGCTTGGCAGGCGGTTTTGCGCTTGCTACGATTCATGGTCACAAATCGGCGCGGCGAACGCCGCGCCAGCGTCGAACGCGACTCAATACGCCGATACGCCGAGTATATCGCTTATGTGCCGCCTTGCCGCCTACCTGGGGCCACCGCTTGACCTGCAACGCTTCCTGCTGGCGCCGGAGCACAGCCTGTACCGGCAATCCTGGGCGCCGCGGGAAATGCGGGAGGCCGTACTGAACGCGGACGGGTATGGCTTCGGCTGGCGCACGGAGCAGGGACAACCCGCCACCTACGTCTGCACCCAACCGATCTGGGCGGACGGCAACCTGCCCGGCCTCGCGATCTCGCTGCGCAGCCCTCTGTGGCTGGCGAATGTACGCAGCGCCACACCCGGGCAGGCCGTGAATACGGCCAATACGCAACCCTTCCTGCAGGACGACCTGATGTACCTGCACAACGGATATCTGCAAGACTTTAACGACGGGCTGCGCGCCCAGTTCCACCATTGCCTGCCCGCCGCGGCGCAAGCGCGGATACAGGGCAGCAGCGACTCCGAATACCTGCTCGCCCTGATCCTCCGCCACCGTTCCCCGGCGAACGGGATGACGACCGCTGCCCTGCGCGCCGCCTGGCAGGAACTCGCGGAGATGATGCAACGGCGGAAGGCATTGCTCAACGTGATCCTGGCGCACGGGGAACGCCTGCTGGTCAGCCGCCACGCCCTGAACGGCGACTGCCCCTCCCTCTATTATTGCACCGGCAGCGCAGAGCTCCCGGGAGCGGTGCGGGTGGCCTCCGAGCGGCTCGACCCGGATCCGAATTGGCGCTGCGTCCCGGAACACTGCCTGCTGGTCCTGGAGAGCGGCGAGGTCGTCGCGGAGGAACCGCTGTGAGCGCCGAGAGGCTGTTGCACCGCCTGAGCGGCTTGCAGGAGAGTATGGGGCAGCGGGTGGCCGCCCTGGGTCCCAAGCGCTATCGCCGCCAGTTCCATCCCGAGCTAAGCCCGGGCGGCTGGCACCTGGGGCATTGCGTTTACACCGAAGACTACTGGATCGGCAAGGCGATCCTGCCGCGGGGGACGCCGGAGACCGCGGCGACGCAAGCCGCGCGCGGCAGGGATCTGTACGCGCCGGAATGCTCTCCCAAACGGATCCGCGGCGGCCGGCTGCTGGCACTGGACGAAATGCTGGCATGGGCGGGGATGCGGCAACGGGAGAACCGGCAGCGGCTGCAGGAATTGCGGGCATGCGGCGACGAGCGGAAACTGCTGGACCGGCACTACCTGCTCCATTTTCTGGTCCAGCATTACGCCCAGCACCACGAGACCCTGCGCATGATCGAGGCGCAGTTGCAGAAAGCGAAGGAGGAGAGCCGCGCGCATAACGGAGAGACGCGCAACGGCCGGGGAGGCGACGAAAGCACGGCCAGCGCAGGCCGGAGCAAAATCGCGGGCGGGGAACGGCCCGCGACGCGCAATGCGACGCGCAACGGGCATCCCTGCGGATGCGCCCCCGGACGGGATACCGTGACTCTGCCGCCGGGACGCTACCGCATCGGCGCCGACAACCCCCATGCCCCCTACGACAACGAGTACGGCGCCGTATATGCGACACTGGGCGCCGTCACGCTGGAACGCAGACCGGCCAGCAACGCGCAATACCTGGAATTCCTGGAGGCAGGCGGCTACCGGCGGCGGGAATACTGGAGCCCGCGCGGCTGGAAATGGCGCCTGCGCCAACGCATCGAGGCGCCGGAATACTGGCGGCAGGCGCGAGACGGGGACTGGTATGCCGTCGGCCCCGGGGGCGCGGAGCCGTTGCGGGCGGAGGCCGCGGTGTACGGCATCAGCCACTTCGAGGCCAGCGCCTTCGCGGCCTGGAACCGGGGGCGGCTGCCGCACGAATACGAATGGGAGGCCGCCCGGCGCCAGGGGTTGCTGGACGGCGTCGGCCAGGTGTGGGAGTGGTGCGCGAACCCCCTGCACCCCTACCCCGGCTTCCGCCCCTACCCTTACATGGGTTACTCCACCCCGTATTTCGACGGCGAACACCGCGTGTTGCGCGGCGGCAGCCGTCATACGCAACCGGAGATCCGCAGGCACAGCTTCCGCAACTATTACCTGCCCGGCACGCGCCACTTATTCGCCGGCGTCCGGCTGGCTTACGATTAGGGCCCTATTAAGGCCCGATCAGGTCTCCATTAGAACCATGTTCCCCCCACCCACCGTCAAACCGGCCGCGCCGCTGGGCAAAGGCATGTTGATCGCCGCCTGGCTGTGCGCGCTGGCGCTGCTGACCTTTGCCTTCGGCAAATGGCAGCAACAGCGCGACCACCCGAACCGGGAGGTCGCCGGCCTGGTCACGGACGAAGAAATCATCGTAACCCTGCGGCGCAATCCTGCCGGACACTACATCGCGACCGGGCGCATCAACGGCGAACCGGTGCAGCTGCTGGTGGATACCGGGGCGACGATGATCAGCGTGCCGGAGTCGCTCATGCAGCGGCTGCAGCTGGAGCGCGGCCCAGCCCTGCTTACCAGCACCGCCGCGGGGCCGGCGCAGATCTACGCGACGCGGATTGACCGCATCGAGTTGGGTCCCATCTCCCTGCGCGACTTGCGGGCCGGCATCGATCCCCGCCGCCGCGGCGAGGTGCTGCTGGGCATGAATTTCCTGGGCCCGCTGGAATGGAGTCACCGCGGCGACGAAATGATCCTCAAGCAAAAGAGACGCTGAGCCATGCCCTGGGAACAATGGCCAGACTGGACGGCGCTCTCCGGGCAACTGGCAAACCTGCTGTGGAACAACCCCGTCACCCTGCTGGCGCTGCTCGGCACCGGCATCTATCTGAGCGTGCGGCTGGGGTTCATACAGATCTGGGGGTTTCGGGCCGGGCTGCGGCTGCTGCGGCGCCGGGAACAGGCCACGGGGGATATCTCCGGCTGGCAGGCGCTGAACACCACCCTGTCGGCCACGGTCGGCACCGGCAACATCGCCGGGGTGGCGACCGCCATCAGCCTGGGCGGCCCCGGCGCCCTGTTCTGGATGTGGCTGACGGCCTTTGCGGGCATGGCGACCAAGCTCGCCGAGTGCACCCTGGCCCTGCACTTCCGGCGCGTGGATGCCACGGGCGCGGTGGCGGGCGGTCCAATGTACGTGCTCGCCGACGGCCTGGGCATGCGCCGCGCCGCCGCCGCCTTCGCCCTGTTCGCCATGATCGCCTCCCTGGGGATCGGCAACATGGTGCAGGCCAACTCCATCATAGACGCGCTGCGCGAACTGCGCCCCGCCGGAAGCGTCCCGAACTGGCCGCTAGCCCTGGCGCTGACCGTCGGCGTGGGCCTGACCATTATCGGCGGCGTGCGGCGCATCGCGGCCATCGCAACCGCGCTGGTCCCTTTCATGTGCCTGCTCTACCTGGGGGCCGGACTGACGGTGGTGCTGCGCCACCTGGATCAAGTCCCCGCCGTGCTGTGGACCGTGCTCCAGCATGCCCTGAACCCCCAGGCGGCGGGGGCGGCGGCCATCGGCGAGGCGATCCGCTGGGGCGTCGCCCGCGGGCTGTTCTCCAACGAAGCGGGGCTGGGCTCCTCCATGGCCATGGCCGCCGCCCGCTTCCGGCAGCCCTTCCACGGCGGGCTGGTGGCCATGCTGACCCCCTTTATAGACACGCTTGTCATCTGCAGCATCACGGGCTTCGTGATCCTGATCTCCGGCAGCCTGGACGGCCAGGACACCGAGCGGATCGGCGCCGCCTTGACGGCGCGCGCCTTTACCCTGGAGTTCGGCGCCGTCGGCGGCTGGATCGTCGCCGTGGGGCTGACCCTGTTCGCCTTCTCGACGATCATCGCCTGGTCCTACTACGGCGACCGCTGCGCCCTCTACCTGTTCGGCCAACGCGCCGTGCTGCCCTACCGCCTGCTGTTCGTGGCGCTGGTCTTCGTCGGCTCCCTGGTCTCGCTCAAGCTGGTATGGAACATCGCGGACATCACCAACCTGCTGATGGCTTTGCCCAACCTGATCGCCGTGATCCTGCTGGCCGGCCTGGTCAAGAAATTGCGGGATCAGTACTTCGCCGACCCCCAGACGTGAGCGGGGCAGGCCCCGCCGCGCCGCGCCCCGCCCTGCCGGACGACCTGGAGCGCCAAGTCGCCGCGGCGCTGCGCGAAGATTTGGGCGCGGACTGGGGCGAAAACTGGGGCGACAACGACCCGTCCGGCGCCCTGGTCCCCGCCGGGCACCGTTGCGAAGCCGCGGTCTATAGCCGGGAAGACGCCGTATTGTGCGGGACGGCCTGGTTCGATCAGGTGTTTCGCAGCATAGACCCCGGGATCGAATGCGCCTGGCGCCGGAACGATGGCGAAGGGATCGCCGCCGGCCAGGTCGTGTGCCGATTGCAGGGGCCCACCCGGGCGCTACTGTCGGGAGAGCGCACCGCCCTGAACTTCCTGCAGCTGCTCTCCGGCACGGCCACGTTCTCCCGCGCCTTCGCAGCGGCGGCGGCGACGGCGGCGGAGCGGGCGGGAGTGCCGGCGGCGCCGTGCGTCCTGGACACCCGCAAGACCCTGCCCGGATTGCGCAGCGCGCAGAAATACGCCGTGGCCTGCGGCGGCTGCCGGAACCATCGCCGCAACCTGGGCGAGGCCATCCTGCTCAAGGAGAACCACATCGCCGCCCTGGGCGGCGTCGCGGCGGCGTTGCGCGCCGCCCGGCAACGCCACGGGGCGCGACCGGTCGAGATCGAGGTGCAAAATCCGCGGCAGTTGCAAGAGGCGCTGGAGCAGCGGGCGGAACGCATTCTGCTGGACAACTTCTCCCCCGCGCAGATCGCCGCCGCCGTGCGCGACAGCAGGCAGCGGGCGCAGCTCGAAGTCTCCGGCGGCGTGACGCTCGCCGCAGTGACGGAGCTTGCCGGACTGGGCATGGATTTTCTCTCCTGCGGCGCGCTCACCAAAGACGTGCGGGCCGTGGACTTCTCCCTGCGCCTGGATGGCGCGGGGGAGTCTTAGTTCTTTCTTTATGGTGGCAAGCCGTTACGCAATCGAGGACAAGAAAAGCGGATCATATGCATCACTCCCCTGCATCACTCCCCCCTTGAGGGGGAGTCGGCAAGACGAGGGCGCAAGCCCGAAGTCGCGCCGGTGGGGGGAGCAGCTAAAGCGCCTGCTACACCCCACCGCCCAGGGCAACCTGTATAGGCAACCGCAAGGGCCGCCTTCCCCCCACCGCAGCAGCCAGCGCCTGGCGGCTTGGCTGCTGCGACTCCCCCT
>JAPPPX010000122.1 GCA_028817305.1 Gammaproteobacteria bacterium
CCTTGCAAATCGAAAGTCTATCTTTTAATTTGCAAGGATGATACGCCGCCGCGCATACCGCACCGTTCTGAATGCCCTGGGCCGCCAGGCCGCCGTCGCCCTGCTCGGTCCGCGCCAGGTGGGCAAGACGACGCTGGCGCTGGCGCTCGCCGAGGGCTCGGACGCGCTCTACCTGGACCTGGAAACCCGCGCGGACCGCGACCGGCTCGCGGACCCGGCGCTTTACCTGGGCGAGCACGAGGATCGCCTCGTCATTCTCGACGAGATTCACCGGGCGCCGGAACTGTTTCGGGAACTGCGCGGCCTGATTGACCGGGGCCGCCGGCGGGGAAAGCGGACCCGGCGCTTTTTGATCCTGGGTTCGGCGTCGGTGGATTTGCTCCGGCAGTCGGGAGAAAGCCTCGCCGGGCGAATCGAGTATGTGCAACTGAATCCCCTGGATGTGCTGGAGGCGGCTGCCGATGCGCGGCTCATGAGAAAACTCTGGGTGCGGGGAGGGTTCCCCGACAGTTTTCTTGCCGCCGGCGACGCCGACAGTTTCGCTTTTCGTCAGAACTTCATTCGCACGTATTTGGAGCGCGATGTGCCGCAGTTGGGCCGGCGTATTCCGGCGGAGACGCTGGAGCGGCTGTGGACGATGCTCGCCCACGGCCAGGGCACGCTGCTTAACGCCTCCAGGCTGGCCGCCGGTCTTGCCGTCAGCGCGCCTACGGTGACCGGCTATATCGCCCTGCTGGGCGATTTGCTCCTGGTGCGCCGGCTGCAACCCTGCCACGCGAATGTCAAAAAGCGCCTGCTTAAGTCGCCCAAGGTCTATGTGCGCGATGGCGGGCTGGTCCACGCCTTGCTTGGCATTGCGGACTACGACGCCCTGGCCGGTCATCCGGTGGTCGGCGCGAGTTGGGAAGGGTTCGTGATCGAGAATCTCCTGGCCGTTGCCCCGCCCCGGACGACAGCGGGTTTCTACCGCAGCTCCGCGGGCGCGGAGATCGATCTGCTGCTCAAGTTGCCGGGCCGGCGCGGGACCTGGGCCATCGAGATCAAGCGCGGATTTGCCGCCGCTCCCAGTAAGGGCTTTTACCACGCCCGCGAGGACCTGAAACCGAAGCGCTCTTTTGTAGTTTACGAGGGAGAGGAGCGTTATCCCGTCGCCAGGGGGGTGGAAGCGATCGGACTGCGGGAGATGGCGGCGCTCGTGGCAGGCGGCTGACGCGGCTACCGCGGCTGCGCGGGAACGGGACGCGAAACGGGACGCGATCCGGGGCCGCTGTTATGGCTCGATGCCGGGGGCTCAGCGCAATCCGTGGGTCATTCTGCTCAGCTTGGGGGCCAGGGCCAGCAGCACGATGCCGCTGACGGCGCCGACCAGGAACAGCTGCCCGAAGACCTGGGCGTAGGACGCCGTGGGGTCTGCCGCCGCCGCCGGCGTCGCCGTGACCAGGACGGCGATCAGTCCCGCCAGGTATTCGGCGAAGGCGGTGGCCAGGAACCAGGTCCCCATGGCCAGGCCGGTTACCGACGGCAGGGTAAGGCGGGTGACCATGGACAGGCCGATGGGCGACAGGCAGAGCTCTCCCGTGGTGTGCAGGAAGTACGCGAGCACGATCCATCCCAGCGCCACCAGCCGGTCTTCGCCGGCGTTCAATGCGCCCAGCGCCAGGGCGCCGAAGCCCAGCCCGGCCTGCAGGATGCCGAGGGAGAATTTGACCGGGGTGGAGGGTTCCCGCCGGGCGCGCGCCAGCCGGGCCCACAGCGCGGCGAATAACGGCGCCAGCAGGAGAATGAAGCCGGCGTTCAGGGACTGCAGGGTGGCGGCGGGGATCGTGAACAGGCCGGCGAAGTCGCGGTCCACCGCGCGGTCGGCGAACAGGTTCATGGAGCTGCCCGCTTGTTCGAACAGCGCCCAGAACACCACGGAGAAGAAGGTCAGCGTCAGCACGACTGCCAGCCGGTCCCGTTCGCGGCGGTCGCAGTGGCGCAGGCCGTGCCAGCCGAGCAGCAGGCAGGCGACACCCAGCGCGCCCGCCAGCCCGTACCCCACCCATTGCGGCCGCAACAGCAGCTGCCAGGTGAGCAGCACCATGGCCAGCCCGCCCAGGTACAGCCAGTGTTCGCGGCGCAACCCCGCCAGTTTGCCGCGCAGGAGCGCCGGGTCGGGCGGTTCCGCCGCCCCCGCCAGGAAGCGCTGGCCGTACAGGAAGGTGGCCAGTCCGACCAGCATCCCGATCCCGGCCAGGCCGAAGCCGTATCCCCAGCCGTAGAACTCTCCGACCGCGCCCACGATCAGGGAGGCGGCAAAGGCGCCCAGGTTGATGCCCATGTAGAACAGGGTGAAACCGCTGTCGCGCCGGGGGTCTTCGCGCGGGTACAGGCTCCCGACGAGCGCGGAGATGCTCGGCTTGAGGAAGCCGACGCCCACGCAGATCAGGGCCAGCGACAGGTGGAGGATCTGCAGACCCTGCCGGTCGGGCACGATCCCCGCGTCGGTGCGCAGGCCGCCCTCGCCCTCGTAGCTCATGCCGAAGTGCCCCAGGCACAGCAGCACGGCGCCGAAGACCACCGCCTTGCGCAGCCCCAGCCAGCGGTCGGCCAGCAGGCCGCCGATCACCGGCAGCGCGTAGGCCATGCCCAGGTAGCCGCCGTAGATGCGGCTCGCCTCGGCGTCGGCCAACAGGAAGTGTTTGGTCAGGTAGAAGATCAGCAGCGCCCGCATCCCGTAGAAGCTGAAGCGCTCCCACATCTCGGTCAGGAACAGGACGTACAGCCCCCGCGGGTGCCCCCACAGCTCCGCGGGCCCGCTCGCCGGCGCCGCTACGGCGTCACGCATATGCCCGATTCACGCGCCCGCTATTCCGGTCCGGCGCCCCAGCCGCTCCGGCCGTTCGCTGCCGCATTGCCAGCAGTGGGAGAACTGCGGCTCCAGCCGCTCGCCGCAACGGCGGCAACGCCACCGCCGCCCGCGCTCCGGCATGCCGTACAGCGCCTCGTCTATCAGCCGCCGGGCGATCCCGTAATCGCGGTTGTGCCGCACCCAGACTTCGATCCAGCACTCCACGGCGGGGATTTCGCCGATGCCGCCGCCCAGGTATTCGTTCTTCAGGGTGCAGGCGATGCCGCTGGCCTCCAGCAGGCCGCGCACATGTCCCGCGTCTATGAGGTTGTCGGCGCTGAAGACCTTTTTCAAGCCGATTCCCCGGAGGCGGGCGCGGCGGGCGTAGCGGGTGCGGCAGGCGTAGCGGGTGCGGCGGGTGCGGCGGGTGCGACGGGCGCGGCAGGCGCGGCGCCGCGGGCGCCCGGCGGGGCGTGCGGCGCGTCCTGGTGGAAGATCATCCACAGGCAGCCTCCGGTAGCGATCAGGAATCCCATGATCGCGAGGAAGGAGACTACCCGCAGGCGCATATATAGTTTCTCCAGCGCCCGCGCCAGCAGCCGGTTTTGCCGCGTCAATTCGCCCAGCAGTCGCTTTTGTTCCTCCCGCGACGGCGGCGCCTGCCATTCGCCGGCATCCTGCTCCCGCCACGTCCCCTCCCAGTCGCGCCCGCCGGTGTCGGCCGCTTCGCGGAAGACCTTGCGGTCGCCGCGGAGCAGGGGCAGGAGTTCGCTCAAGCCGCGGGTCAGGGTCAGGACGATCGCGACGATGCGGCCCAGGTTACGGAGTTGCACCTTCCGCTCCCGCGCGGCGCGCCCCACCGCGCGCCCCACCGCGCGCTCGGTGTACACCTTGCCCGAAGGTTTTGTTATATTTTTCCCCTTGCACTTTATTTAGACCTTATTCCCGTAGTGGGGGCCGCATGTATTCTCTTAACTTATCCTTCCGGGGGCGATGGCGCAACTGAACGACCCGCCGCCTGTTGCCGCGGGAAACCGCGGCGTCGGCGATGACGGCGATGCCGCGGTGCAGGCCCTGCAGGACGAGTTCCGCCGTCTCGGCGCTTTCGTCGGTTCGCGCATCGTCGGGCAGGAGGTGCTGGTCAGCCGGTTGCTGATCGCGCTGCTGGCGGACGGCCACCTGTTGGTGGAAGGGGCGCCGGGGTTGGCGAAGACTCGTGCCGTGAAGACCCTCTCCCTGGGGATCGAGGCGGATTTTCAGCGCATCCAGTTTACCCCCGACCTGCTCCCGGCGGATCTCACCGGCACCGAGATCTACAGGCCGCGGGAGGGCGGATTCCACTTCCAGCAGGGGCCCCTGTTCCACAATCTGATCCTGGCCGACGAGATCAACCGCGCGCCGGCCAAGGTCCAGTCGGCCTTGTTGGAAGCGATGGGGGAACGCCAGATCACGGTCGGCGGCAAGACGTACCGCCTGCCGGAGTTGTTCCTGGTGATGGCGACCCAGAACCCGCTCGAGCAGGAGGGTACGTATCCCCTGCCCGAGGCGCAGCTGGATCGCTTTCTCATGCATGTGCGTATTGACTATCCGCGTGCCGCCGAGGAGGGGCGGATCCTGCGGCTGGCGCGTGCCGAGACGGCGGCGGCCACGGACGAGAGCCCCCCGAAGGCCCGGATCGGCTTGCCGGCGATTCAGGCCGCCCGCCACGCCGCGCTTGCCGTTTACATGTCCGAGAACCTGGAGCAATACCTGGTGCAACTGGTGCTGGCGACACGCGATCCCTCCGTTTACGGCGACGATCTCGCCGGCTGGATTCAATACGGATGCAGCCCCCGCGCCACCATCATGCTGGACCGTTGCGCCCGGGCCCACGCCTGGCTGGCGGACAGGGATTACGTGACCCCGGACGATATTCAGGAAGTGACCCCGGACGTGATGCGCCACCGGCTGATTCTGAATTTCGAGGCCGAGGCGGAAGGCATCACCGCCGACCGGGCGATCCGCGAACTCCTGTCGCGGGTCTCGGTGCCTTGATGGCAGGCGAACCCCGCCGTCGCGGCGCCGACCCGGCCCGTGTCTCCCTGTCGGAATTGCTGGCCCTCGGGCGGCCCGCCGCCTCCCTGGCGCTGGGCGGCCGCCAGCTGCCGGGCGCCGCGCCGCCGGGCGGTTTCGTGTCTCCGCTGCGGGGCCGCGGCATGGAGTTCGAGGAGTCCCGTCCCTACAGTCCTGGCGACGATGTGCGCCACCTGGACTGGCGGGCGACGGCCCGCAGCGGCCGGGCGCACACGAAGATTTTTCGCCAGGAGCGGGAGCGGCCGGTCTTCGTGTGGCTGGACCTGCGCGCCGCCATGCGTTTCGCCACTTGCGGCGCTTACAAGGCCGTGCTGGCCTGCCGGATGGCGGCCCTGCTCATGTGGGTCGCCTTGCGCCACGGAGACCGCCTGGGGGCGGTGGTCTTTGCCGACGATGGGCACCGGGAGTTCCGGCCGCGCCGCGGCCGCCTGGCCGTATTGCACCTGCTGCGCTACCTGGCCGGGCATCCGATCTGGCGTGGCGGCCGGCGCTACACGGCAGTCGTGCCGGAGGCCGCCAGCGATGCGCTGGAACGCTTGTCGCGGGTGGTGCGGCCCGGGAGCTTGCTGTTTTTGCTCAGCGATTTCCGCGGCTTGGACGAGGGGGCGGCCCGTTCCTGCCTGGCGTCATTGAGCGGCCACTGCGAGATCTTTCTGGTGTTCTTTTTCGACCGCCTGGAGTGCGAACTGCCGCCGCCGGGCCGCTACCGTATCAGCGACGGGCGCCAGCGCATGGCCCTGCACGTCGCCGGGGAGGCCATGGCCGCCGACCATCGCCGCCGCTTTGCCGCCCGCCGCAAGCGTCTGCAAGACCTGGCATATCGTTACCGGCTGCGTTTGCTGGAGTGCCGCACCGACGCGGATCCCCTGATCGTATTGCAGCGGGGGCTGGGTCGCAGGCCGCTGTTTCGCCGATGAACCCGGAGCTTGACGAGCTGCGCGATATTCACCTGCCGGAAGCGATTTCCTGGTGGCCGCCGGCGCCGGGATGGTGGTTGCTGCCGGCCCTGATCGTCCTGGCCTGCTGGGTGGCGCGTCGCTGCTGGCGCGGGCGCGCCGGGACCTGGTGGGCGGCCCGCGGAGAGTTGCGGCGTCTGCGGCTGCGTTACCGCCGCAATGCGGATTCCATGGCCTTGTCGCGGGCGCTGTCCGTCTGGCTGCGGCGCACGGCGATTAGCCTGCATGGCCGCAAGGGCGTGGCCGGCCTGAGCGGCCAAAGCTGGCTGGAGTTGCTGGATCGCCGGTTGTCGGGGCGCCCGTTCCAGGACGGCGCGGGCCGGGCGCTGGCGACGGCTCCCTATCGCCGCGATGCCGGGACGACGGACGGCGAGGCCCTGTTGCGGTTGTGCGAACGCTGGCTGGCCGGCCAGTGGCGGGCGGAGCGCGGGGCAGGGGCGTGATCGAGTTTGCCTGGCTCTGGGCGTGGCTGGCGTTGCCGCTGCCCTTGCTGTGCTACCTGTTGTTCGCCCCGCTGCCCGCGGCGGAGGCGCCGCTGTGGGTGCCGTTTTCGCGCGAGCTGGCCACCGGCGCGCGGCAGGCCAGGGCGCGCCCGTCGTGGCGGCACCCGGGCCTGTTGCTCGCGCTGCTTGCCTGGGCGCTGTTGGTCGCGGCCGCTGCCCGCCCCCGCTGGCTGGGGGAAGAGCAGCGGCTGCCGGCGACCGGGCGCGACTTGCTGCTGGCGGTGGACCTGTCGCGGAGCATGCTGGAGCGGGATATGGAGTTGCCGGGGCAGGGGCGGGTGGACCGCCTGCAGGCGATCAAGCAGTTGGCCGGGGATTTCCTGGAGCGGCGGGAAGGCGACCGCATCGGCCTGGCCCTGTTCGGCGAGCGCACTTATTTGCAGGCGCCGCTGACCTTTGACCGCGGCACGGTGCGTACCCTGCTGGAGGAGACGGCAGTAGGGCTGCTGGGCAATAAGACCGCGATCGGCGACGCCATTGGTTTGGCGATCAAACGGTTGCGCGACCGCCCGGGCGACCGGGTGCTGGTGTTGCTGACCGACGGCGCCAACACTGCCGGCGAAGTAGATCCGTTGACGGCCGCCCGCTATGCCGCGGCGGCGGAGTTGCGCATCTACACCGTGGGGATCGGCAGCGAGCGCCGCTCTCTGCTGGATCTGTTCGGGCGCCGCCGCGCCGCGGCCGAGCTGGACGAAGAGACCCTGCGGGAAGTGGCCCGGCTGACCGGCGGGCATTATTTCCGCGCCCGCGACGCCCGCGAGTTGGAGCTGATCTACCGGCATATAGACGAGCTGGAGCCGACGGCATCCGAGTCGCAGAGTTTCCGGCCCTATGTCGAGTTGTATTGTTGGCCGCTGGCCCCGGCCCTGTTTCTGGGCGGCGCGGCGCTGTGGCGCCGGCAGCGGGCGGCCTGAGCGCGGCCTGAACGCGGTATGATCGCGGCATGAGCCTGTTGCCGGGAGAATTTCATTTCCTGCGGCCTGCCTGGCTGCTGTTGTTGCCGCCGTTGGTCTGGCTTCTCTGGCGCCTGGCCCGGCACCCGCCGGCGAGCGGCTCCTGGGCCGCGTATTGCGCCCCGGAATTGTTGCCGCACCTGCTGCTGCGCTCTCCTGCCGGCGGCGGCGCGGCGTACGGGCCGTATGCCGTAGTCCTGGGCGGCGTACTGGGCGTCCTGGCGCTTGCCGGGCCGGTGTGGGAGCGCCTGCCGCAACCGCTGTTCCGGGACGAGGCGGCGCTGGTGATCCTGCTCCAGTTGTCGCCTTCCATGCAGACCCGCGACCTGTCTCCCAGCCGCCTGGCGCAGGCGCGTTTCAAGATCGCCGACATCCTGGAGCGGCGCGGCGGCGGCGAAACCGCGCTGCTGGTTTATGCGGGGCATCCTTTCGTGGTCAGCCCGCTGACCGACGACCTGGCCACCATTACCTCGCAGCTTTCCTTTCTGGAGCCCCGGATCGCGCCGTCGCCGGGGGATCGTGCCGACCGGGCGCTGTCGCGCGCCGCGGAACTGCTGCGCGGCGGCGATTACCGCACAGGCGACTTGTTGTTGATCGCCGCCGACATTGCGGGCAACGACCGGGTCCTGGATCGGGCCGCGCAGCTGCGGCAGCAGGGTTATCGCCTGTCGGTGCTGGGGGTCGGTACGCCGCGGGGGGCGCCGGTGCCGCAGCCGCAGGGCGGTTTCCTGAAGCGCGGCGACGGCTCCATCGTCGTTTCCTCCCTGCAGCGGGAGGAGCTGCAACGACTGGCGGCGGCAGGCGGCGGCCAATACCGCGAGTGGCAGCCGGATCTGAGCGATGTGGATGCCCTGCTGGCGGGTTTTTCCCGGCCCGCGCGCGCCTCCGGAGAGGAGGAGTTGCGGTTGACGGAGCGCTGGCAGGAACGCGGCCCCTGGCTGGTGCTGGCCTTGTTGCCCCTGGCCGCCCTGGCTTTTCGCCGCGGTTGCCTGCTGGCCGCGTTGCCGGTGGCGCTGGCCGGCTGGCCCGCCGCCCCTGCCGCGGCCTTTTCCTGGGACGACTTCTGGTTGCGCGGCGAGCAGCAAGCGGCACAGTCCTTTCGCGAGGGGCGGATGGAGCAGGCCGCCCGGCAGTTCCGCGATCCGCAATGGCAGGCGGCCGCCTGGTATCGCGCCGGACGCTATGAGGATGCCTTGGCGGCGCTGGAGGGGCGGGACGACGCGCTGAGCTTGTATCTGCAGGGCAATGCCCTGGCGCAACTGGGCCGCTACGAGGAGGCGGTGGCCGCTTATACCCGGGCGCTGGAGGCGCAGCCGGGGCACGACGATGCCCGCCACAATCGGGAGTTGCTGGCCGAATTATTGCGTCAGCGGCAGGAGGAGGCCGCCGGCGAACAAGGCGAAGGGCAGCCGGGCGAACCGGGTGCGGAGGATGGGCAGGGGGACGAGCGGACGGCGTCGTCGGGCGCCGCCGGCGACGAGCGGGGCGGCGGCGGGGAGGGCGATTCCGCGGCGGGCGCGGCGGCGGGCGCGGAAGGCGAGCAGGGGGAGGAGCGGACGGCATCGTCGGGCGCCGCCGGCGAGCGGGACGGCGGCGGGGAGGACGAGTCGGCGGCGGGCGGGGCGGCGGGCGCGGAGGACCAGCAGGGAGACGAGCGGATGGCGTCGGGCGGCGCCGCTGGCGAGCGTGACGCCGGCGAGGAGGACGATTCCGCGGCGGGCGCTGCCGGCGAAGAAGAGGACGAGCGGGCGGCATCGAGCGGCGCCGCCGACGAGCGTGACGCTGGCGAGGAGGGCGATTCGCTGGCGGGCGCGGCAGGCGAGGAGGCAGGCGAGGGGACGGCGTCGGACGGCGCTGCCGTCTTGCGGGAGCAGGAGATGGCTACGGAGATGTGGTTGCAGCGGATCCCCGAGGCCGGCGGCGATTTTCTGCGCCGCAAGTTTTCCAGACAATACCAGGATATGCGGCGCAAGGAAGGCAAGTGAGGATGGCGGCCTCGTCGGCAACGCGATGGGGGGCGGCGCTGCGGGCGGCGGTGTTGCCGGCCGTGTTGTGGGCGGCGTTGCCGGCGGCGCAGGCGGCAGAGATCAACGTGCGGGTGGATGGCGACGATATCCGGGTCGGGGAGACCTTTACGGTGACCTTCGAGAGCAGCATCTATATTACCGATCCGCCGGACTTCAGCCCGTTGCACAAGGACTTCGACGTGGTGGGGACCAAGAGGAGCCAGGTCTTTCGCCTCGTGCTGGGGAAAGAGAGCCGGGAGAACAAATGGATCGTGACCCTGCTCCCGAAACGCGCCGGGTTGTTGGTGATCCCCCCGGTTCATTTCGGCCACGAGGCGACGCGCGCGCGGGCAGTGGAGGTGCGGGAGCAGAACCAGCCGGCCGCCGCCGGAGGGCGGCAGGAGATCTTCCTGGAAGTGGAGGCGCAGCCCATGAATCCCTACGTGCAGGCGCAGGTGTTCTACACGGTGCGTCTCTATCGAATGGCGGGGATGACGATGCAGTCCGCCACGCTCGGCGAACCGCAGGCGGCATCCGGCGGCGACCTGCGGGTAAAACAACTGGGCAAGCGGAACTACCAGGCATCCCGGCATGAGCTGCCCTACCGGGTGGACGAACTGCGCTATGCCCTGATTCCCCAGTCCAGCGGCCGCCTGGAATTGGCGCCCATCGGATTTCGGGCGCAGGTGCCGCGCCAGGGTTCGGCCAGATTCGGTTTGCGCTCGCTGGGGGTGGATACGAAGGTCATCGTGCGTCGCTCGCCGCCGCTGGTCCTGGACGTGCGCCCCGTGCCCGCCGCCTTTCCCGCCGACCGGCCCTGGCTGCCGTCACGGCGCCTGGAATTGTCCGCCTCCTGGGCCGAGCAGCCGCCGGTGTTCCGCGTTGGGACGCCGGTGACGCGCGTCGTCGCTCTGCGCGGCACGGGGCTGTTCCCCGACCAGCTGATGTTGCCGGACTGGCCGCTGCCGGCGGAGTTTCGCTCCTATGCCGATCAGCCGTCGTTGCAAGACCAGAGCAACGCGCAGGGCTTGCAAGGCAGCCGCGAGCAGCGCTTCGCTCTGATTCCCGGCAAGCCGGGCGAGTACGAGTTGCCGGCATTGGCGCTGCCCTGGTGGAACACGGAGAGCGACCGCCTGGAATACGCCCGCTTGCCGGCCGAGCGGATACGGGTGCTCGCCGCTGCCGCTGCCGGAGTTCCGGCCGCGCCTCCCGCGGCTGCCGCTGCTGCCGGAGACTCCATGGCGCCCCCGGACCTTGCCGCCGCCCCGGCGGCCGCCCCCCCGGCCGCTGCGCCGCCGCGCCAGGAGGCGGCCCGGTTGCCCGTCTTATGGTGGCTGTGCACCGGCGCGCTTGCCCTGGGCTGGGTCCTTACCCTGGCGCTTTGGTGGTGGCGGGGGCGCCGGCGTCCCGCCGTCCCGTCGCGGAGCGCGGACAGCGCGCGGGTGGCGCGTGCCCGTTTGCGGGCCGCCTGCCGCGCGGGCCGGGCTGCCGAGGCGCGGCAGGCCCTGTTGGACTGGGGGCGGCAGTTGTGGCCGGAGGTCCTCCCCATGCGGCTGGAGGAGATCGGACGCCGCTGCCCGGAGATGCGGCAGCAACTCGAGGCGCTGAACCGCAGTCTGTACCGCCAGGAGGAGGGGTGGTCGGGACCGGCGTTGTGGGAGGCGTTTCGCTATTGCAGTGCCGCCGTGCCGCCCGCCGCCGCGGCGAGCGGCGCGGCGAAGAGGCGGGGGCTGGCGCCCCTCTACCCTTAGCCGCCTTCTTAGCCCGGATATTGCGCGAAGGGGGTAACAAAGCGCGTGATTGCACTGAGGCGAATGCGCAGCTGCGCCCAGGTGCACTATTTCCCGCCCTCACCCTCGGTCCCTCTCCCAAAGGGAGAGGGAAGCGAGGAAGGACGCCCTCTTCCCCCTCTCCCTCCGGGAGAGGGTTGGGGTGAGGGTAAAATCCGGCGCGAACTAATCTCGGGGACGCTAGTGCAAGGGTTAGCCGCGTTCGCGGGCGTTGGCGGCGCGATTTCGGCATTGTCGCCGCATTGACGCCAGCGAAAATTAATACCTCTTTAGTCCGTTGACTAAATTTGGCGTTTCGTTATTGCCCAGCCGGCGTATGCGCCTCCGCCATGGCGGGCGGGGCGGCGAAGGGGTAGGGTTCGTACTCGTCTCCTCGGACTGTCCCCGTGTTGTCGCGTTCGCTTGTTCGCGGGCTGCGGGCGCCTATGGCTTGACGAACTTCAGGGTCATGCGGTCGCTCTCGCCGATCGCAAGGTACTTGTCGCGGTCCTGCTCTTTCAGGCGCAGGGTGGGGGGCAGGGTCCATACTCCCTTGGGATGGTCGCGGGTGTCCCGCGGGTTGGCGTTGACCTCCGAGCGGGCCTGCAGGCGAAAGCCGGCCTCCTCGGCCAACTGCACTACGTATTCTTCCGGCACGTAGCCCTGTTTGACGCTGGCCGGCACATCGGCGCCGGGCGGCGCCCGGTGCTGCACGACGCCCAGGATGCCCCCCGGCCGCAGTACGCGGAAGCAGGCCTGGTAAACGCTCCGGGCCACTTCGTCGCGGATCCAGTTGTGGGTGTTGCGGAAGGTCAGCACCATGTCCATGGAATCGCTGTCCACCTGTTCCAGGTACGTGGGCTTCTGGAACGGCGAGACCATGTGCACGCGGCCGTAGGTGTCGGGGTCGGTGGCCAGCTTGGCGGCGTAATCGCGGTGGATGCCGGCCAGGTAATCGTTCCGGTGTTCGATCCCGAAACTGGCGACCGTCAGTTTCCCCTTCTGTGCCAGGAACGGCGCCAGCACTTCGGTGTACCAGCCGCCGCCGGGCGCGACCTCCAGCACCTGCATGTCCGCCCGCAGGCCGAAGAAACGCAGGGTTTCCGCCGGGTGGCGGTAGCGGTCGCGGGCGACGTGCTCCGGCGACCGGTGGGCGCCGGCCAGCGCCGCCTCCAGATCTTGCGCGAATGTTGCGGACGGGACTGCGGTCCACAGCAGCAGGGGCAACAGCAAGGATAGGGTGTCTCGTTTCGTCATGGGGTCCTCCCGGTTTCAGTCGCGGATCTTTTTGTGCAGATGCGGTGCGGTGGCCTTTTTGCCGGCCTTGAAATAGCGGCTCTCGCCGTCCAGGGCGGTGACGTTCTCATATACGCCGGCGTCCCTGCGCACCAGCTTGGTGAAGCCCAGTTCCTTTAACTGGCTGGGGCCCGTCGCGACATGGACGTATGGCGTTCCTATCTGCCGTACTACCGGTGCGGCGGGGTCGGTGTCGTCCAGGGAGAGCTGGGCCACGTAGCAGAGTTCGCCCCAGTCCTTTAACTCCACCGCCATGGGATGGAACACGCTCACCTTGCGCCCGTTGCTTTTGCAGTAGTACTGGTAAATCGGCATCGTCGGCATCCTCGCGCTACGAAGGCCATTATAGCAAAAGGCCGCGGCCCGCTACTCGTCCTCTCCCCGGTGTGCCGTCATTTGCTCGTCCACCCAGTCTTCTTCCTCCCATACCATCCCCTTTCTGCCCGGCACCGTCCGGCATTTCCCGGCCCGGTACGCGGGGCAGGATTTCGGGCCGTAGCAAAAGGTCTCGAAGCGGTATTTCTTTTTGCTGGGGTTCCAATGGTCCAGAGTGATTTCCACCGGCATTCGGCAGCCCCACATGCAGCGGGCGCACGCGCTCCGGTACGTGCACGGGTCGAGCCGCCGGTGCCCGCGCGCCCTGTAGGCCGGCAGTTCCGGCGGCACCCCCAGCCAGGGCGGCCCCTCCCCGGCGGTGTCAATCGCCGGAGTGGCGGCGGCCAGGATGCCGCTCGCCTTGTACATCTGCACCGGCTCGGTCTCCTGGCGCTGCACGGGCGCCGCTTTGCCTTTGACGTCCATGCCGGCCCGGAAGCCGTGTTTTTGATGGGCCTTGGCGCCCACGCCCACCGAGAACCGCTCCTGCCGCATCCCGACGCTGCCTTCCAGGAACAGGCAGTAGCCCAGGTAGGCATGGTGCCACTGGTCGAAAGAGCGCAGCAGACGGATGCGGGGTTGCACCCCCAGCAGCCGCCCGCTCCATACGATTTTGTCTGTCATGCGCGGGGATTCCATGCCGCAATTCGCCGTCCGCCCCCGGGCCCCATTGCATTGCATTGCGATTGCGTTGCGCGGGCCCGCTGTCATAGAGGCATGGGCGCATTATAATAGCCGTTCGTCATTTGAAACACGATTGCAAAGGGGGTAAGCCATGACTGCCAGAACACACGTTGCAATATTCGCCGCGATGCCTTGTCGCGCCCTGGGTAGCGTCCTGGGTAGCGCCCTGGGTCGCACCTTGGGCGCGGCGCTGCTCTGCTGTTGCGCCGTTGCTGCATATGCCGGGGATTCCGGGGATTCTTCCTATCCTGCCGTCTGGAGCGTCGGCCAGGCCGAGGGAGTGCAGGCGCCGGAGAGTGCCTACTACGACGAGGATTCCGGACTGCTGTTCGTATCCCAGATGGGCGCGGGCGGCGCCGGCGCCAAAGACGGCGACGGCTTTATATCGAAAATGAACGTCGCCGGCGAAATCCTGGAGCTTAAGTGGGTTACCGGGCTGAGCGCGCCCAAGGGCATGCGCAGCCACGGGGGTACGCTGTGGGTTTCGGATATAGACCGCCTGTTGGGCATTCGCATCGCCACCGGCGAGACCGTTCATGAGGTTGCGGTCCCGGGCGCGAAGTTTCTCAACGATGTCGCCTGCGGCGAAGACGGCTCGGTCTATGTCTCGGATATGCTGACCGGCCATATCCACCGCTACGACGACGGCCGTCTGTCCGTCTTCGCCGAGGGCGGCGTGGTTGAGCATCCCAACGGCTTGCTGGTGCAGGGGAACAGGCTGATCGTTGCCTCCTGGGGGCCCGGCATTCGGGAAGATTTCAGCACCGAAATGCCCGGCCGGGTGTTCGCGCTGGACCTGAACACGGGCGAGCGCACCGATCTCATGGGCGAATCGCTGGGCAACCTGGATGGCCTCGAGGCCGATGGCCGGGGCGGGTATATCGTCACCGACTGGGTCGCGGGTCTCGTTTATCGCATCGCCGGCGGCAAGGCAGAGCGGCTGATGAGTTTCCCCAAGGGGGCGGCGGACATCGCCTTTTTCCCCGCCAGCAATCGGCTGATCCTGCCCGAGATGCTGGAGAACAAGATCACGGCCTTCGATCTGGGCGCGGCGTTCCCATAACGGAACACGGCAGGAGCACGGACCTCGTTGTCCGTGCTCCCCTGCATCATGGAATCGTCCGGAAAGGCCGGCCTTCTTAAGCGTGCGGTTAATGTGCTTAAATGAATTGTCTTTCGGTCATTAGGCAAGATGCCACTTGCCTTCTTTCCCTAGTTTAATTCTTCCCTGCTTTTTCAAAGACTGCTGTAAGTGCCGTATTTGGTGACGCCACTTGGGCTGGCCCCACTCCTTTCCTTTGATCACGAGTTTTACTGTGTCGTCGCATAGCTCGGGATGGATATTTTGAATGGCAGGATAGAGTTCCTCGGTAGATGTGGGCGCTTGTTTGAGCAAATACAGGATCGTGTCCGCAAACGCTGCATGAGGGCTCATTCCTTCGGCTCTTGCGACAAGCAATTGTTCATGTACCGCCTGTCGTTTGCTTTCGAATGTCTTGCTTAATTTCACTGATTTTTCTTCCAATTGCGTATCAAGTTGGGCCTTGATCTCCCTGAGTTCTGCTATGGCTTTCTTAAGTTTGGGGAACTTTAATGGGTTGATGGGCGCGCCAAGCGTGGCGTATCGTCTGAAGTCCTCTGCTATTTTTTTAACCAAGCGCCTCTCTTTGATGCATAGGCCATACTCGAAATTTCTGTACATTCCTGCATCGGTCAGATTGGATGACGTGACAACGGCGCTGCATTCATCCGCGATGTAGATTTTCGCATGTACGTTGGGTAGGCATTGTATCTTTGTCCCGGGGATTGCTTCGTAAAGATGGGTTAGTGCCTCTATATCCGTAAATCCGCCCAGAGCGTTATCTATCGAAAGATCGGTAAGCAGCGTAATGGAGATGTTGGTTTTGTTTTTTTTCTGCAGGATCGAGGCAATTCGTTCACATGGACCTCGCCCGATATAGGGGGAACATATTGCCAGTTCTGACGATACTTGCGTCACTAAGTTTTCAAAAGCGGCGCCCCATGGAGATGCGAGAAGATTATGCGTCATCGAAATTGATGCCGGAGATTCTCGATCCGAACGATGCCGCCCGCTATGGCCGCGTTGCGGTTGCGTATTGTCGGATGCGCCGCGCAAATGTCAGGCAGGCGGGGGAAGTCGCTCTTGTGCGTGGCGAAAGTATTTATATGCGGGCAGCCGAGTAAATTTTGCCGGCGGCCCGGTTGGTGCCGCTCACTCCCAGGGCATTGCGGCACCCCCGGCCTACCTACATCGAGATGCGGATGCCCAGGTAGCCGGCGCGGGGGGCGCCGGGGGAGACGAAGCGGCTGCCGTAGTTGTCCGCCCCCGGAAACTGGCCTATAAGCACTTCTTCGACTTCGTCGTCTTCGCCGTAGAGGCCGAAGGTCTCGTACTCTTTGTCCAGCACGTTGTCTATGCGCAGGAATAATCCGACCCAGGGCAGGGGGCGGTATTCGGAGTACAGGTTCAAGAGGAAGTAGCCGCCCAAAGGCTTGTCCTCGTTGGATTCGTCGCCGCGCAGGTAGCGGGAAGAACTGTAGCTCCACTCGGCGCCGATCCGCATCGTGGGCGGCGTGTCCGAATCCTTGATGCGGGTCGGTGTCGCAAACTCCAGCAGGCCCTTGATGGAATGCAGCGGGATGCCCGGGATGCGGTCTCCGTCCGACACTTGCAGGTCGCCGTCGTCTTCGTCGGTGTTCGGATGGCCAGGGCTGGAGGCCGTGAAGTCTTCCCCGTAGGTGGCATGGAGGTAAGTGTAGTTCAGGCCCCAGTGCCAGTATCCCCGTTGGCCGCCGGCGCTGAATTCGGCGCCCAAGCGCTGCGTTTCGCCGATGTTGGAGAAGAAGCCCTCGGAGCAGGTGGCGCCGCCGGTGCACTGGAACAGGATGTCGTCCTCGTTGCGGGAGTAGAACAGCCCCAGGTCCCAAAAGAGGCTTCGCAATTCGTTGCGCACGTCCGCCCCGCCTTTGCGCTCCGCGCGCGCCAGCCATTGCCGCTCGCTGCGCATGCCCCACTCGATGCCGCGGGTGACCACCTGCTCCAGGGGCGGGTCGGCGAGGAAGGAGTTGGGCAGGTTGCAGGGATCGTTCTCGTCGGCGCAGGCCAGTTCCACGGGCGTGGGGGCGCGCGAGGATTCGCTGTAGTTGAAGTAGGTATGCGAGTTGGGGCGGAATTCGTAACTGACCCCGGCCGCCGGGTTGAAGCGGCCGTATTCGTGCTCGCCGGTGAGGCGGGGGGTCTCATCCGTAAGCGGGTAGCTGGCGCTCCCGCCCCGGTCGCGCAGTTCGACCCAGGTGTGGTTGTAGCGCCCGGAAAGAGTTAAGTTCCAGCGGGCGGTGAGGCTGAAGGTGTCGGTGAAGTATCCAGACCAGGTGCGGGTTTCGGTCTCCACCGCCACCCCTTCTTCGGGGACGAACAGATCAGTGCCTACGGTGGAGCGGGCAGCATTCAGCGACGCGATCTCCACGGAGGAGTCGAAGTCCGTTATCCCCTCGAAGTAGGCGCCGCCCAGGATCAACTGGTTTTCGAAGCGTCCCCAGGGCTGGGCGAGGGTGAGCTCCAGGGTGCCGCCGTAACTTTTCTGGTCGCGCCGGCTGCGGTTGTTGATGGCGTTTCGCTCCGTGCCGTCATCGTTCTCCTCCGCGATCAGATTTTCTCTCTGGTCCTCGATGGGCTCGTCCTCGCCCTCTTCGCACAGGAATTCCGTTTCGTCCACGCTTGGGGTGGCGGGGTCGTTCTCCTCGCACTCCTCGAATTCGGAGGAATCGCCGTTGAAGGAGTTGGTGTCGTTCGCGCGGTAGAAGACATTGCCGGCAAGCCGGGTTTGCGGGTTGAACCACCGCCCGAACTCCAGGTTGGTGAGGTGCATGTCGTTTTTCGTGTTGTCGGGCGCCGTGAAGATGGCCCGGCGGCCCCCGTCGCGCAACAGGCCGGGCGGGACCGCCCCGTTGCCGGTCAAATCGCTGTCGCCGTAGGTGTAATTGAAATCGAGCTGCGCGTCGCGGCTTCGGTAGCCGACGGTGGAGAACAGGCTGCGGGCATCCGAGGGCGAATCGTCTCGCCAGCCGTCCTCGTCGAAGAAGCTGCCGGCGACGAAGGCGCCGAGCCGGTCGCGGGTGCCGCCGCCATGGAATTGCCACAGGGAGGAGCCGAAGGCGCCGGCCCGGGCCTCCAGGCCATAGCCGGGATGGGTAAAGCCGTTCTTGGTTTGCAGGGCAAGCGCGCCGCCCAGGGTGTTCAGCCCGAATAAGGGATTGGCGCCGCCGATCAGGTCAATCCGCGCGATGGCGGCCTCCGGGAGCAACTCCCAGTTCACCGTGTCGCCGAAGGCCTCGTTGACCCGCACGCTGTTCTGATAGACCGCCAGCCCCTGGGGCAGGCCGAGCAGCGGCGAGGCGGTAAAGCCTCGGTACAGGATATCCGGTTGCAGGCGGTTGCTCTGCGCCTCGTTAATGATCAGCCCGCCTATCTTGCGGTTTGCGTAGTCGGTCAGGTCGGTGCTCAGGGACTGCTCCAGGTCCTTGTCCGATGCCGACTGTATGCGGTACGGGATCTTGGTCCTGGGCAATCCTGCGCCGGGCACGGGCGTGGTCCCGATCACCTCGATGGTCTCGCGCTGCAAGATTTCGCCCTCTTCCCCTTCCTGGGCGTTCACTGGCAGGACGGGCGCGAGCAATGCCAGCAAGAACGCGGCGACCTGGCTTTTGCGCCAGTACATGGACGAGATTTCCGCTGTGCATTTCATGATGTTCTATCTCCTTCTCTCATGTGTTGCACCGGCATGTGTTGCACCGGCATGTTCCGTATGCCGACAAAAGTCTGGCACGGTAGCGGCTTCCGGCAAGCATGTCAAGGAAACAAAAAGGGTGTCAAACCAAAGCTGAAATGTGCCCTTTTTTCCAAAGCGGTAATGTCTCCTTGGGGGAGACATGCCCCCCGCCAAGGCCCCAATATGCCTCAGGCTGTCAGGCGGCCCCAGGATTGCCGAGGCAAGGCTAAGCGCGCTTGGCCTCACGGGCGCGAGGCGCACGGCGGACAGGGGCGCCATTCAGAGCGGCGGGGTGAACTTCACCAGGGCGGCGAACAGCGCCAGGGCGCCCACGAGTTTCCAGCTCAGCCGGGCCTCAAGGGCGGCCAGGTCGGCCTTCGTGGCTACCTCCTCGCCGGGGGCGACGGACTTCGCCGCCGCCAAGGCGTCCTCCTCCGGCGCGCCCGCCTTCCGCAGCGCTTGCAGCAACTCGATGTTCGCCTGCGTCATGGCCGCAGTGTAGCCGCCGCCGGCGGCATCGGCAATGTCTGTTGCGGCAAACCGGGCGGAGGGGTGAAGGTGCGCGGGGACGCGCGCTGTTTTTTTCTGTCATTCCGGGGTTTTTTTTCTGTCATTCCGGCGAAAGCCGGAATCCCTCTTTTTCTTGCGACCTCGGCATTGCAAAGGAGCGCGAAGCGCGCGCATTATTCACTGGATTCCGGCTTTCGCCGGAATGACGAGGTGGGGCACAGGAATGACGAGGTGGGACACAGGAATGGCAGGGTGGGGGCGCGGGAATGGGCGGCCATATCCGCCCGCCGGTTTCCGCGCCAGTGCGTGGCCGAGAAGGGTATGGGTTAAGGGGTCGCCAGCAACGTCCGGATCTCGGAAAACTTCCTGGGCCATGGTTTGTTTTTCTGCAATACCGCCGGCAGGGTGGTGATCGCATGTTGCGCGCCGGCGCGGTTGGCATAGACGCCGTAGAAGCCGTTGTAACGGAGTTGCCCCTTGACCTGTACCTGCGCATAGGCGACTTCGCCGCTCCACTGATAGCGGTTCAGGAAGTTCAGTACGCTGATCTCGTCGGTCACGCTGACGACCTGCAAGGTGTAGTAGTTGTCGGGCTGTTGCCGTACCCAGTCCTCGCGCTGGATCACGTCGGAGGGCGTACTGGCCGCCGTGGCGGGCAGCTGCGGCGCCGGCGCAGCCGGCACCGCCGGTGCCGGCGCAGGTACAGGTGCCAGTGCCGGTGCCGGTACCGGTGCCGGCCTGGGAAGGGGCGGGCTGGTCGTCGCTTGCGGTTGCCGCGGCGCCGGCGGAGGCGGCACCGGCGCGGCTATCGGCGGGGTGGCTGTTGCGACCGGGGGCGGCGGCGGAGGCGGCGGCGGCGGTGGCGGCGGCGCCTGGGAGGTGGGGGCCGGGAGCGGCGTGACGGGCGCGGGTTCCGCCGCAGCCACGCCGCCGCCTTCTATCTTTTGCAGTCGCTCCCGCGCCTGGTCCAGGTTCTGCGCCGCCGCCAGGCGGTACCAGCGCTTTGCTTCTCCCAGATCCTTGTTCGTGCCGTAGCCGTTTTCGTAGAACACGCCCAGGTTGTACTGTGCCTGGGCGACGCCGCGGTTGGCGGCCTGCTGGAACAATCTGTGGGCGGTGATGTAATCCCTGGTGGTCCCGTAGCCGAAGGCATACATGACTGCCAAGCTGTATTGCGCGTGGTCGTGTCCCTGTCCCGCCGCCCGCTGGAACAGTTCCCTGGCGCGGGTGAAATCCTGGATCAGGCCCAGCCCCCGGTAGTACATCAATCCCAGGTTGAACTGAGCGTCTGGGACATTGCCTGCCGCCGCTTTTTCCCACCACTCGGCCGCTTTCTGGTAGCTTTGTTCTACGCCCCGGCCCTGGTAATAGCGCAGGCCGATGTCGTATTGCGCGTTCGGGAGGCCCTGCTCCGCCGCCTTGCTCAGCCATGTGCTTGCCTGGGCCACGTCCTTGGGAACGCCCTGGCCGTTGTCGTACATCAGCGCCAGCAGCATCTGTGCCTCGCCGTTCCCTTTTTCGGCTAGCGGCCGCAGGATGGACAGGGCCGTTGGGTAGTCCGCGGCCAGGTAGGCGTTTTTGGCCTCCGCGATGTCGGCGGCCTGGGCGGGCGGCGCCGCGCCCGGGAGCAGCAGGGCGGCGAGGACAAGCCCCGGCAACGCCGCCGCTTGCCTGGGCCAAGCCCTTGGTTCAGATCTTTTTCGTTGCGGCAAGTTCTTTTCCGGTTGTATAGATCCGTTCTGCATCGAACACCTCGGTATTGCTGTGAAACAAGTAGCCTATGCAATGGCGGTGTAAAGCCAGCTTCAGCGAGCCAAAGCCAATGGACCCCCATATCATTTTACCATGCCGCGGCTCTCCCTGGTCCCGCAACTGCGTGCCGGCAATTCCCAGCGGCGGACTGGCGTTCGCATCTGCCATGACTTCGATATTCGAGTTTTTGCTCCAGTGTTCTTCCTCCAGCAGCTCCACGCCGCCGGCGCCGGCCGCCAGGACGAGTTGCGCGTCGGCGATGGCCTTCATTCGATCCTTGGAGGTGGGAGCCACTATCGGCTCGACTTCGACGCCGAAGCGTTCGCTAATGCGCTGGCAGGTCTGTTCGGCGTGTTCTTTGTGCCGGGACGTCAACGCTACCTGGGCGCCTTCTTTCGCCAACATGGCCGCGGCACGTTGCCCTACCGGTCCCGTTCCGGCCAGGACCACCGCCCGCTTTCCTTTTGCCGGGGCGCTTTCCAGCATGCGGATGACGGCCGCCGCCGCCGTGGTATTGCTGCCGTTGCTGTCCAGCATGACGGAGACCCGGAAGTCCGCGAAGAAATAATCCCGTACCGCATTGAACAACTGCTCCCCCTCGGCCATGACGCTGCCGCCAACGAATATGGCGGTGTTGCGTTTTGCCTTGGGACCGCGCGTGAATATCGCGCCGTCCACCATTCCGCCTACGTTTTCCAGGTCGGCTCCGCCGCAACGGATCACGGCGTCGGCGCCGCCGTCATAGGCCACGATGGTGTCGAAGGTGGAAGGATGCGCGTCGGTGTCGAGTTGCAGCAGAAGCTTTTTCATTGTTGCGGCCATTGTGCCGTGTAGATTCCCCGCTTGCCTGCCGGCGGCGCTAAGCATGCCGCCTGGCTTGACCCTCCGTTACTTTGCGTCGTGAAAACCGCCCCCAACCGCCCCTCTTTGCTCTGCGCTCGAGGCGTGTCGGCTCGCGTTAAACCGCAATTATGCCATAGGATTCGATAATGTGCGATAGATGTACGGAGCGGGCAAGCCGTTACGCAATCGAGGACAAGAAAAGCGGATCATATGCATCACTCCCCCCTTGAGGGGGAGTCGGCAAGACGAGGGCGCAAGCCCGATGTCGCGCCGGTGGGGGGAGCAGCGAAAGCGCCTGCTACACCCCACCGCCCAGGAGAACCGCAAGGGCCGC
>JAPPPX010000176.1 GCA_028817305.1 Gammaproteobacteria bacterium
GGCGGCGGCTCCACCGGCGGCGGCTCCACCGGCGGCGGCTCCACCGGCGGCGGCGGCGGCTCTGCCGCCGGCGGCACGACGGCGACAGGCGGCGCCGATTCGGCAAGCGCCTGCTCCGCTTCCTGCGCCTTCTTCTCCGCCGCGATCATGCGCTGCTGCATGGCACTCAACTCGTTATCCCTGAGGTTGATCATGCGCCGCAAGTCACTGACGATCTCTTCGGTCTGCTCCAGGCGCCGACCCACTTCCTCAAGTTCCTGCACCTTGGAAGCAAGCCCCTCTTGCGCCAGGGAAAGTTGCTGTTGCGTGGCCGCCGCGTCGTCTCCCCCCTCCCCGGCGCCGCCATCGGGGCCCGCGGACACCACTCGCAGTTCCGGTTGCGGCGGCGGCTCGGCAGGCGGGGCGGGTTGCCCGGCGCCGGGCGATTCCCCGGCCATACTCTCCCCCGGGGGCGGCGCCTCAGGAGGCGCGGCCTCCGGCGGGGGCACAGCCTCCCCGGGAGGTTGCGCGGGCGCCTGCTCCCTGGGCGGCGCCGCGGGGACAGGCGGAACGGGGGACGCAACAGGGCCGCGGCCCCGCTTGTAATCCCCCCAGAGCTGGTTGTGCTGGGCGACCTGGGCGATCGCTTGCCTCCCGTCTAAAAAACTCAATTCCTCCTGGGACGGCATACGCAACACCGCGCCCTCGCGCAAAGCGTTGATATTGCCTCCCAGGAAAAAGCCCCGCAGATTGGTGCGCAACAAGGCCAGCATCATCTGCTGGATGCTGATCGAGCGATCCGGGCGCATGGCGATGGCGATAGCCCACAAGGTATCGCCGCGCCGGACCAGGTAATCCTCTCCAGGGCGGGCCTGCACCGGAAGCGCCCCCGAGGGCCGGGCGGCGGGGCGGACGGCTACGGCGGAGGGCGCGGTCGGCGGCGCGGAAGGGCGAGAGACCACCGGGGGACGGATCGGAGGCGGCGGCACGGGGCGCCTTTCGGCAGCGGGGGGCGCCTGCGCCTGCTCATAGTACGGCGGGTCGAGCAGTACCGTGTATTCGCGCAACAGGCGCCCGTCCCCGGACTCGGCCTCCACGATGAAGTTCAGGCCGGGTTCGCGCAAAGCCTGCTCGGTAGCGACCAGAATGTAGGCCAGCCCCTCCCCGCCCTCCTCAGGGTATTCCAATTCGAAGCGCAGGGCAGTCACCGGAAAGATGCGGGCAATCCCGGCCCGCCGGAAAGCCTCCTCGTCGGCCAGCTTCACGGCAAGCCCTTCGCGTTCGCTCTCGGAGGCCACGATCTCGATACGGGCCGAGAACGGCTCGTTCAAGCTGGACAGGACTTCGATCCCCCCCAGACCCAAGCCATAAGAAGTCGCGGGGGCCAATAACAGCAGGAGCGGCAGGCAGCTCCGGAAGAGACCGGCGCCCTGCCGGCCCGCGCCCCGCGGCGCAGATGCCATCCGGGCGCGAAGCGCACCCGGGAAAGCCCGCGACCCGATGCGGGCGCCATCTGTAATTGCGCGTTCCATTCCTTATATTATGAACTGTTATAACTTATATTGCAAGTATTTTGTTATCAGAAGCTCCGCGATCTGCACCGCATTCAAGGCGGCGCCCTTGCGCACATTGTCCGCCACTACCCAAAGGTCAATGCCCCGGGGGTGAGAAATATCCGCCCGCACGCGGCCCACATACACCGCGTCCCGGCCCGCCGCATCGGTCAGGGCGGTAGGATACTCGCCTTCGCCGGGCTCATCCAATAATCGCACTCCCGGCGCCTGCCGCAGCAATTCCCGCAACTCCGGTACGCCGAGCGCGCGGCGGGTCTCCAGGTGCAGCGCCTCGGAATGACCGTAATGCACGGGCACCCGCACCGCCGTCGGATTGACGCGCAACTCTCCGTCCCCGAAGATCTTCCGCGTCTCCCACACCATCTTCATCTCTTCGCGGGTATAGCCGTTGTCCTGAAAGAGATCGATATGCGGCAACACATTGTCCGCGATGATCTTCGGATAGACCTCGCCCCGCGGCCGCTCGCCCTCGCGCAAGGCGCGGGCCTGCCGCCGCCACTCCTCGACCCCGCGGCGCCCGGAGCCGGAGACCGCCTGGTAGGTGCAGACATTGACCCGCTCAATGCCGGCGGCATCGAAGATCGGCTTCAACACCACCGCCATCTGGATGGTGGAACAGTTGGGGTTGGCCACGATGCGCCGCGCCCGCCAGCCGGCGGCGGCCTCCGGGTTCACCTCCGGGACCACCAGCGGCACGTCCGCCTGGTAGCGAAAGCAGGACGTATTATCCACCACCACGCAGCCCGCCGCCGCCGCCCGCGGCGCATGTTCGGCCGAGACCGCCGCGCCGGCGGAAAAGAACGCGATCTCCACGCCGGCAAAATCGAAGTCGGCCAGGGCCTCGACGCGCAACTGGCGCCCCTGGAAGTTCATCCGGCGCCCGGCGGAACGGCGGCTGGCCAGCACATGCAGATCGGCCAGCGGGAAATCCCGCTCCGCCAGGAT
>JAPPPX010000125.1 GCA_028817305.1 Gammaproteobacteria bacterium
CGACTCCCCCTCAAGGGGGGAGTGATGCGCGGGAATAGCGGGGTGGGAATCTTTGCCCCTCGATTGCGTAACGGCTTGGGGGGCTCAAAAACCCCTTGACTTTGTCCTTACGGCAAGGTTTACGCTATCGTAAGTCGTGGTTTCTCCACAGGAGATGCGAGGGAGACAAATGGATACCGGGAACGGAAAAGATGTTGCTCTGAACGGTGCGCACACGCCGGCGTTTGCCCTGGAATCGGGGCCTATTTCCGAGGTCCATGCCTTCTGGCTGGCGGGCATGAGCTGCGACGGCTGTTCCGTAGCGGCGGTAGGGGCCAAGAACCCTGCGGTCGAACAATTAATCAATGCCGATATTCCGGGGTTGCCCCGTATCGTCCTGCATCATCCGGTGCTGGGAGTCGAGGCCGGGCACCGCTTTATGGAGCCTTACTACAAGGCGGCCAAAGGGACGCTGGGCGCGTCTTACGTGGTGCTGTACGAGGGCTCGGTAGCGGATGAGGACATTGCCGCCGAATATGGCGGCTACTGGTCCGCCATGGGTATGGAGGAATTGGAGGACGGCAGTTGGCGCCCCTATCCGACGGCCCGCATGATGCATGCCATGGCGCCCGGCGCGGCGGCGGTGATCGCGGTGGGCACCTGCGCCACGTGGGGCGGCATCCCGGCGGCATTGGGCAACGTCACGCACGCTATGTCCGTCGCCGATTATTTGGGCAAGGAATTTCGCAGCGCGCTGGGATTGCCGGTTATTAACATCCCGGGCTGCGCTCCTCTGGGAGACAATATTACCGAGACCATCGTATCTATCCTCATGTTCCTGGCGGGGGTCGGGCCGTTGCCGGAGTTCGACGAACTCGGCCGGCCGGCTTGGATGTTTCGCTCCACGGTGCATCGCGGTTGCGAGCGGGCCGGAAATTACGAGGAGGGCGTCTTTGCCAAAGAATACGGCGACCAGGAATGCCTGGTGGAACTGGGTTGCTGGGGGCCGGTCGTGCAGTGCAACATGACCTCGCGCGGGGCGCTTGGCCACGCCGGCGGTTGCATGAACACTGGCGGCATCTGTATCGGTTGCACCATGCCGGGCTTCCCGGACGCCTTCGCGCCTTTCTACAAGGCGCCGCCCGGCCGATTCGTTTCCGCCACCGCCAGCCGCGCGGTAGGCAGCTTTATTCGCCCGTTGCGCGCGATCGGTCAGCGCAGGGGCAATATGACCCGGCGCTGGAGCCGTACGGGCCAGGTCCCAAGCGGTTGGGGGCATGTGGAGCCTCCCGGGCCGCTGATGCGGACGGCGCACTATTTCTACAGCAAGCTGCAAAGTTGGGGCACCGCTTTTCACCCCGCGGGCACCCGGTTACAGCGCGGCCTGCAGGCGGATGCCCACCGCTACATTCGGCAGGCGGAGACGGCGGCGGAGAAAAAAATGTTGAAGGCGGCCGCCGAGTGAGTGCCGCGGAGATATTTTCCTGGTGGTTCTTTTGGCTGGGAGTAGGCGGCTGCATCGTGCTTGCGGCCGCCGCTCTTTTGCTCGCGATCCTGGCGCTGGCCCGGCGCATCTCGGCGTTGGCGGCGGTCGCGTTGGGCGTGGTGGAGGCAATAGAGCAGAACACCAAGCCGATTTGGCAACTGCGGACTACCGGCAAGGTGGCGGGCGAATTGCTGGTCGCGGCGCGCTCCATCGAACGCAATGCCGGTGAAATTGTCGGGGCCTTGCAGGCGCCGGAGCGAAGGGACACGGCCTGACGCCGGGGCCGGGAGACGAAACCGATGGAACTCCAGACGGCTTCCCCCGCTCAGGCGGCTGCCTTTGTCTGGTGGGGGTCGTTAATCGTTGGCCTTGTGGTCAGCTTGGTGGTGGCGCTGTTGCTCTGGCTGATTTGCCGAACGGCGGACGGCATAGATCGTTGCGCTTCCCGCATCTGGGACACCGGTCAGCGAGTCGCCAACAATACGATCCATATCCCTGCCCTGTATCGCATCAACGAGGGCGTGCAAGGCATTGAGGAGCAGGTCGCGCGTATCGAACGCGGTGCCGCCGCTATTCGCGCCCATGCGGAACATTGTTCGGGATGCCCGCACTGCATTTTGGAGCGCGGGTGACATGTCCTTGTTGCTGTTGACCGTTCTTACCGCTGCGCTGGTGTTGGCATTTTTTCTGGTGCTGGCGTTTTTTCTGATCAAGATCGGCAGCGTGCTGCGTTCGATTGGCGGGACGCCCACCAGCTATCTGGCCCGGCTGCGCCTGGGATTGCGCGCCATTGAGGTCGAAACCGGTCATCTCCCGCCCCAGGCGGCGGCGGCGAACGAAGGGCTGGCCCGGGTCGGCGCCGGGCTTGGCGCCGTTGACAAGCATCTGGCCGGCGTTATCGAGTCGGCGAGCAAGCAGGAAAGATACCGCTGATGGAGCTGACCCCTACATTGCCCGCCGCCGTATATGTTATCTGGTGCGCCATGTTGCTGCTTACGGTGCTGGTGGTCGTGCCGCTGGTGATCGTGCTTTTGCACCGCGTCCTGCGGGCGGCGCTGTGGATACGCCGCTACTTTGCGGAGATGCTGGCGGCGGGAGGCGGGATCGCCGGGAACACCGCTGCCATCGCTGCGCTGAACGAAACCATTGATGTAGCGGGCGACATGGTCGGGAAGGCGCACAGCCTGCGAGAGCGCAGCGGCGGCATCGCCGGCTTGCTGGCTGCCCGCGCCGCCGGCGGGGGCGCATCGTGACGCAGTTGCTGGTTTATCTGACGCTGGCCGTCGTTGCCGCCATCGTTCTGGTTCTGGTGGCGTATCTTGTGGGCATCATCCTCGCGCTGTGGGGGGCGTTGCAAAACCTGAAGCAGTTGGCCGCTGCCCTGATCCAGGTGCGAGATCATACCGAACCCCTGGCCGAACACATGCAGGCCATTAACGGCGGCTTGTCTTCCCTGCTGAACGGGCTGGCGGACGTTGACGGCAATCTTGCCGCCATCGTTCGCGTCGCGGGGTCTGGATTCGGCGCTTCCGACGCTTCGTAACGACTGGAGGAATTCCAAGATGTGTTTTCAGAATCTACCTATTGAATTCGACGAGCAGGGAAGGGCGCATCTTAAGAGCGGGGTGCGCGATCCTTATTCTTATGAGACGCAGACCGTCGCGGAACGCGAGCAGGTGTTGCGCGACATCGCGCGCAAGAACGGCCAGATTCAAGACGTGGATTTCGATCCGGTCACTCGCGTGGCAGGGGCGCTGGCTTTTCACAGCACCGTGAACTTGCAGGAGCGCAAGGTGGTGGACACGGCGGCAATGGCCACCTTGTTTCGCGGTTACGAGGTGATTTTGCGCGGCCGCGATCCCCGGGATGCGGCCTTTATCAGTTCGCGGGCCTGCGGCGTCTGCGGCGGCGTGCACGCCACCACGTCGGCACTGTCGCTTGAGATGGCGCTCGGCATCAAACCGCCGCCTCTGGGAATCGTGATCCGCAACCTGATGCTGAGCTGCGAATATCTCTACGATAATCCGCTGCACCTGTTTATCCTCGCGGGGCCTGATTTTTCCGAGATGCTGATCCGGGATACCAACCCGGAAATCTGGGAAAAGGCCAAGAATGCGAAGACCCGGTATGGCGATATGCACGGCTACCGGACCATCGGCGCGATCATGACGGATCTGAACCCGTTGACAGGCAAGCTGTACTTGGAGGCCCTTGAAATGACGCGGGTCGCCCGCGAGGCCTATGTGCTGATCGGCGGCAAGTACCCGCATCCGGAGACCGTGATCCCGGGCGGAGTGACCACCACCGTGACGACTACCACCTTGAGCGAGTTCTATCTGAAGCTGAAGGCGTTTTTCGACTACAGCAAGAAATGCATAGGCATTTGGGACGACATCTACGACTTTATGTACCAGGCCAATCCCCTGTACCGGAAACTGGGCGAGCTGCCTGTCAACATCGTGGATCTGGGCCAGTGGGATCATGAGGACTACTACGACGCAAGCTATGAAAACTGCAACGCATGGGGGGAAAAGCGCTGGTCCACGCCGGGCGCGATTATCGGCGGCAAGCTGGTGACCACGCGCCTGACGGATCTCAATGTCGGTATGGAGGAGTTCATCGAACATTCCTATTACGAGCAATGGGAGGATTGCCCTTTCAAGACCGACCCCCTGGGCAGTCCCATCAGTCCCAATCATCCATGGAATAAGACCACGATTCCCCGGCCTGGCCAGCAGAATTGGAAGGAACGCTACAGCTGGTCAACGACGCCGACCTGGGATCGGCATACGTTCGAGGCGGGCGCTTATGCCCGGTTGTATGTCTCTGCGCTGGCCCGGAAGCTGCCTGCCAGCCGCTATATTCAATCTACCGGCAAGAGCCTGGTATTGCATGTGCCGGGAGACCGGCTTCCGGAAATGCGCCTGGAGTGGAAGGTTCCCGAGATCTGGAATGCCTTCGAGCGCAACCGGGCACGCGCCTACGCGGTGGCCTTCAACATGATGGTGACCATGGAGAACTGGGTGCGGGCCCAGGATTTGCTCAAACGAGGGGAAACCCGGGTGGCCACGCAGTTTAAGATTCCGCGGCGGGGCCGGCATATCGGCGTCGGCTTTTGGGGCGCCGGCCGCGGGTTTCTCGCGCACTGGTGCGTAATCAATAACGGCGTGCTGGAGAATTACCAGATCTGCACCCCTTCCACCATCAATGCGTGTCCGCGGACCCCCTGGGGCGAGCCGGGCGCCTATGAGCGGGCGGTGCTGAATACTCCGATCATCGAGTCGAATTTTCAGGACGAAAAGCAGTTCAAGGGGATTGATATCCTGCGCGCCCTGCGCAGCTTCGATCCCTGCATGCCCTGCACTACCCACGTGATGCTGGAAAATACGGATCGAGTCGTTACCCGCGAGGTCACGACCTGCGCCTGCGGGGTGAGTTAATGCGGGCGGGCAACGGCGTGCGGCGTCTGCCGTGCATCGTCATTGGCCTGGTCGGCTATTATCCATTTGTGCGGGGGCTGCCTATTGGCCCGGAACTGAAGGAGGGTCTGCAAGACTTGCCATGGCCCGGTTGCGAGGTCGAAGTCAAAGAGATGAACTGGGGGCCGATCGCGATCGTGCAGGACTTTCAGGCGGCCCGGAATCCGGCGGATCGCGTGGTACTGGCGGCCGCCGTCGATCGCGGTTTGGCGGAAGGAACGGTCTCATGCCGGCGCTGGATGGGCGGCAAGTTGGACGCCCTCGCGCTCCAGCATCGCGTTTTCGAGGCCGTGACCGGGGTGATTAGCCTGGATAATCTGTTGGTCATCGGAGAGCATTTCGGCATCTGGCCGAACGAGGTGATTACTGTCGAGGTGCAGTTCGACGAGAATGCGTTCGGCAACTTGGTCTTGTCCGAATTGCATGCCGGCCGCCAGGGCAAATCTTCGGCCGTCGTCGGGGGGACTCCCATGACCCCGGAGAAGCGGAAGATCATGCAGCGCATGCTGGCACTGCTGCACCGCGCCGCGACGAAAGGCGAGGCCGGTCTTCCCGAGTTGCATTCTTTGTCCATGGACCGGCTGACTACGCCGGCGCGCGTGTGCCATAACCGCTTTGTCGGGGCGCTCCACTGAGGCAGCGAGCATGAACAAAGCGGCCGGGAAGGCGGAAATGGCGGAGAACGAGGCGGCTCCGGTGCTGGAGCGTCTGGTTCGGCGGGATGAGATCCTGGAAGTTTGTTACTGGTTTCGGGGCGAGGGATTCGGTTCCCTCTATACCCCCGGGGTACTGGCGCCCTTCCTGAATTGCAGCCAGGCGGCGATCGGCGAGGCGCTGGCGGAACTGGCTCGCCGGGGCGATATGGAGACCGCTCCCGATGCGCCCGGCAGTTACCGTTTCACCGCCCAGGGCCGGCGGAATGCCGGGCGCCTGTTCGCGGACAGCTTTGCTGATTTTCAAAAGCAGGGGCATGGCGAATGCGCTGCCGGCTGTTGCGACGATGGCGATCATTCCCGTTGCGGTGACGACTGCATTCTGTCCTGAGCCCCGGCGCCTGGGAGATGTGCCGTGAGCGCGGCTGATCCGAACGATATCGGCGGGGCTTCAGGCGGGGCTTCGGAATCGCCCCAGCCGCTGATCGGCTTTATGAGCAACGAGGAGTGGGAGCGGCTCCTCGTCCAGGTCTCGGCCCAGATCGGAGAGATGGAAAAGCTCCCGTTCCCCGAGGTCAGGGATAAAGTCTTCGAACTGCTTGCCGGCATTGATTCGATCCACCGGGAGGCGTTGCGACGGCTCGTGCGCCTGTTCAAGGAGGGGGTCATGGAGCAGGTGGTTACCGATCCTGCGATCCATACCCTCATGGAACTCTACGATCTCCTGCCCCAGGAGCGGCCCCCGGCCGGCGACAGCGGTGCCGGCCGGTTCCGGGACATCCCCATTCGTGTCGTTCCGGCCCGGCGGCAGCCGTCGGCGCCCGCCCGCTATCCGCATTGGGTATTGGCGCTGCAGTCCCGCGACCGGCTGCCGGCGGGGTCGGTGCTCGCGGTACAGGCCGACGAGCAAGCGCTGCTTCTGTGCCGGAAGGAAGACGAGCTTTTCGCCGTGGCCGCCCGCTGTCCCCGGGACGGCGGTTCCCTGGCGGGGGCGACCTTGAATGGCTATACCTTGATCTGCCCCAATCATGAAGGTTGCTACTACGATGTCCGGCAGGGAAGCCGGATCGGAGGGGACGGCGGCATCGAGTGCTATCCGGTCCGTCACGGCGACGACGATCGAATCCTGGTGGGATTGGGCATGGAGTTCAAACCGAGTCTGCCCGCCTTTTGACGCCGGGCAGCGGGAAACGTGCCAGCAGATACGAGCCGAACTTCTGCAGCCTGCCATGCCGCGCGCAATTCGGATGCCAGGCGAACCCGTGCGTCCGGTCCCAGGGTGCTGGTGGCGGGCGTGGGCAATATGCTGCGCGGGGACGACGGTTTCGGCAGCCGGGTGGCGCAGCGGCTGATGCGCCGCCCCCATCTGCCTGCGGGGACGAAGGTCATCGAGACCGGCATCGGCGGCATGACTTTGGTGCAGGAGTTAATGTGCGGCTACGACGCATTAGCGATTCTCGATGCCTACTCGAAGGGCGGCGACCCCGGCCGACTCTACGTCCTGGAGCCGATGTTGCCGGACACTTCCCGTATGAGCGTCCACGAGTTGCGCGACTATTTTGCCGATACGCACTACGCGACCCCCCTGCGCGCGCTGAGCTTGCTGGCGGGCATAGACAAGCTGCCGGCAATCGTTCGCATATTCGGCTGTGAGCCGCAGTCCCTTGCAAATTTTGAGATCGGCCTCAGTCCGCCGGTAGCCGCCGCCATCGAGCCTGCCGCGGCCATGGTGACCCGCTGGGTTGACAGGCTGCGCTCCTCCTGGCCGGCGGCGGAGGATTGATCCGCAACCCCCGGAAGGAGGCGCCGCTGT
>JAPPPX010000138.1 GCA_028817305.1 Gammaproteobacteria bacterium
CGGCGGCATTTCTTTGTGGCTGGGGGAGCAGGATTCGAACCTGCACTGGCGGAGTCAGAGTCCGCTGTCCTACCGTTAGACGATCCCCCAAGGCGTTCCCGGAGGAGGGCCGTCGGCGCGTCATGCCGCCAGGGGCGTTTGCCGGCAGGGGCGACCCGCCGGCGTCAACTCAGCGCTTGGAGTATTGGGGCGCCTTGCGCGCCTTGTGCAGGCCCACCTTCTTGCGCTCCACGGCGCGGGCGTCCCGCGTCACGAAGCCCGCCTTCCGCAGCGGCGCGTAGAACTCCTCTTTGTACCGAGCCAGAGCGCGCGTCAGCCCGTGGCGAATCGCACCGGCCTGGCCGGACACCCCTCCGCCCCGAACCGTCGCGTACACGTCTATCTGCGCGCGCACGCCGACGCATTCCAGGGGCTGGCGCACGACCATGCGGCTGATCTCCTGCCCAAAATATTCTTCCAGGGGCCTCTTGTTGATCGTGCAGTTGCCGCGGCCGGGGCGCAGGAACACGCGCGCCGTGGAAGTCTTGCGCCGCCCGGTGCCGTAGTAAAAGGCAGGCGTACTCATCCGAGCTCCAACGGGGTCGGCTGCTGGGCCGCGTGGCGGTGCGCGGTCCCCACATACACCTTCAGCTTCCGAAACATGGCGCGCCCCAACGGCCCTTTCGGCAACATGCGCTTTACGGCCAGCTTGAGCACCCGGTCTGGCTGCTTCTCGATCAGCCTCTCGAAACTGTCGGACTTCAGGCCGCCCGGATAACCGGAGTGCCGGTAGTAGATCTTGTTTTTGCGCTTGTTGCCGCTCACCTGCACCCGCTCCGCATTGACGATCACGATGTAGTCGCCGGAATCCACGTGCGGCGTATAGCCCGGCTTGTGCTTGCCCTGCAGCCGTTTGGCGATTTCGCTGGCCAGGCGCCCCAGGATTTTATCCGCCGCATCCACCAGGTACCATTGTCGGGGGATTTCTCCCGGTTTGGCGCTGTAGGTCTTCGTAAGAGTTTGCATCAGGTCTTTATATTCGGTTGCGCCAGGAACCGCAACGGCCCCGGCGACGGCCAGAGATTGCGCCGGGCACGGCATGGCAAAGCGAGATGATAGAAAGTACGGCAGACACTGTCAACAACGGTATTCCCGCCCGTAGCGGGGGGCCGGGCGCGGGCCGCGCCCCGGAGGCGTGGCCGGATCGCTTGGTCGCGCGTCTGGATCGGTCGCTCAGGCGCTGGTACGGCATTGCCGACGGCCGCCGCCCTTGCCCGGCCGCCGCCCCTGCCGACCCTCCCGCGCCCGCGCTGGACCCGGAGCAGCGCCGCGTCTCCCAGGGGCTGATGCGAGTCAACCACGCCGGCGAGGTCTGCGCCCAGGGTTTGTACCGAGGACAGGCGGCTGCGGCCCGCGGGCGGCGCGCGCGGCAGCTGTTCCGGGAGGCGGCGGCTGAGGAACGGGACCACCTGGCCTGGTGCCGGGAGAGGCTGTACGGCCTGGGCGCGTCGCCCAGCCGTCTGGGCCCCTGCTGGCACTTCGGCTCTTTCGCCATCGGCCTGCTGGTCGGCGCCGCGGGAGGCGACCGGCGCAGTCTGGGCTTCATGGCCGAGACCGAGCGCCAGGTCCTGGACCACCTGCGCCGCCACCTGCGCCGGCTACCCGCACCCGACGCGCCCAGCCGGGTCATCCTGCAGCAGATGATCGAAGAAGAGGCGGCCCATGGCGCGAGCGCCCGGGAGGCCGGCGGAGTCGCGCCGAATGCCGCCGGCAGGCGCCTGATGCGCCTCTGCGCAAAGATTATGACCGCCTCCGCCTACTGGCTGTAAGCTTTTCTCCCCGCCATCCCGCGCCGTCCGGTCGCCCTGCCCAACTGTACACCCAAGGGGGCGGCCCGGCCCCGGCAGCGCCCTTGAAATCCGCAACCTCGTCCGCATCTATAAAGGCAGAAACGTCGGCAAAGGCCGACAGGAGGTAGGAAATGAATCTGAGCACTTACTACTACGAACCGTGGAGCATTCTGCGGAGCTTTCGCAACGAGTTGAACCGGCTCGGCTGGCCGGAGGCGGGCGCCGCGGAGAATGCCGAAGCGGACGGCAATGTCGTCAACGGCTGGGCGCCGGCGATCGATGTGCGGGAGGAATCCGACCGCTACGTGATCCGGGCCGACGTCCCCGGTGTCGCCCCCAAGGACATTGAGGTCACGGTGGAGGGGAACGAACTGACCCTCAAGGGCGCACGCCGCGAGGAGCAGGCGCAGGAGGAGCGCGGGTGCCTGCGCTTGGAACGCGCCCAGGGCTCGTTCTATCGGCGCTTCCGCATCCCGGCGACCTCCGACCCGGATTCCATCGAGGCCCAGAGCCGCGACGGCGTCCTGGAGATCGTCCTGCGCAAGCAGCCGACGGCGCAGCCCCGCCGGATTGGCGTACAGGAGAAGTGAACGCCAACTGGCGACGGCAAGGTCGCCGCCCGCGCGGCAAAAGGCGATGCCCCGGCATCGCCTTTTTTTT
>JAPPPX010000030.1 GCA_028817305.1 Gammaproteobacteria bacterium
TTTTCATTTGTTTGAACGTCATGGGCTCCCCGCCTGTCTTCCACCGCATCAGACGATCAGGGTTAACGCCCATTTTTTTCGCCAGGTCGTCCGCGCTCAGGCCCGCGCGCGCCTGAGCCCAGGCCACGATTTCCGGGCTAATAAGCGCTTGCCGAGTCATTTTGTTTTGTTTTTGGCTGGCATGAGTGTTTCCAGCATGCGGCTGCCCAAAGCGTTCCACGGATACCCGAATTCAATCAGTTGATTCAACATATCTTCAGGGCCGCCTTCATCGGCGGCATGATGCACCCGCTGAGCGTCTTTCATCCCAGCGAGGGGCCTTTTGAAAGAGTGGGGCGATTCTTGTGAATAATACCCAATTTACAGGAGCGCCGTATCAGTTTTCAGGGACAAAGGTTTCTTCGGCAGCGGCGTTTTTGTTGTCGGTTAACGCGGTGCGCCTCTTATTGCGCCAAAATATTCTCTGCGAGATAACGGGCGATTCTTTCCCGGTTGGCCGGAATGCTGGAGAACTGCTTTTCGCACACGTCGCTAAAACGCGCCAGCACTTTCCGACCAATGGATTCTTGATCCTCAAAAATGGCCAGGGAGCGGTATGGAATTTCCCATCTCTCGAATTCGTGCAGCGCAATCGTGGCATCGCGGGTTTTGGTATCGGTGTCGAGGGCGTGGACAAAAACAGGCCGCGGCATTCCGTTAATTCGGCAGTCCACCGTATAAACCTGTTTAGGATCGCGCTCAGAATCTGACCAGTCAAACTCCATGCGGCTCTCCGGCACTGATTCTCTCATCAACAACCGGAAATCATCCATGAAAGCGGACCGAACCCGCTCCCGCGAAAGGAACGACACATCCGAAATTTTGAGCAACGCCTGGACAAAGGAATACAGCGCGTCGCCGTAGCGCTCGTCCGGCACCGGAAGAATCAATTCGCCATTGCGGTCTTCGACCTCGAAAGTGGACAGCGTGTTGGAAATGATCTTCTGGCGCGTACCGCTATGAAGCGATTCCTCATCCATATCGTAGCTAAGGTGCATGTAGGTATGCGCTTCATCCGACAGGATCCACCGCGAGCCTTCTTGTTTGAGGACAATCGCCAGGTGGTCGCCATCATCAAACAGAAACGGCGTCATCACACGGTAACAGCCGATACCTTCAGCCACAAGCTGCACCTTTGCCGACACTTTTTCGTGAAAGTCGCTTTCAATGCTTGCAATAGACATCGCTACATCTCTGCTGAAAACAAACCCTGTTGCGCCATTGATGGAACAGAGAAATTTGCGTCATCAATAAGGCAACGTAATGCGCCGTGGAAATCGCTGTAACGCTCAGACGTTTCCGCATATGCGTCTTCTTTCTCACCGCGCTCCTGATAGCGTTCCGTGGCGGTGTGAATGCGAAAGCCATAGAAAGTTTCGTCTTCTATATGATTCGTGTGTTGGTGGCTTTTGCCATTATAGCGCCTGAGCCGAAAGAGTTGGTTTGACCTCGGGAGACGAACCGCCAAGATGACGGAAAAATCGAGGGCCTTATTCTGGTTTCTCCTGAGAATCACGCGGGATTCATTTCCCGCATCGCCCGTCAATTCCACCTGCCCTTCATCGTGGCCGCGTTTGGCCTGAAAGCGAATATGGGCCAGCTGCCCGTTGGCTGACAAAATCTTACTCTCCTTTATCAGAGCTTGTATTTCCTTGTCTGTGAACGTTACCGCCATTATTAGCCTGCCCCCGAATATGCTATGGGTGTTTGAATATACACATTTTACCGGCATGCGGCGCAAAAACCCGCCCCTCACTCACCCTCCAGAAGGTCCATCAATTCCCCGAAAACATAAACCGCGGCGCGTCTTCCATGCCCCGCCCGGCTCACTTGCAGCACATCGTGCCGCACCAGTTTTTTCAGCAGGCTGCCCACAGTCGGCGCGCTGGGCGGGCGTTCCATTTGCCGGAGCGATTTCTGTATGTGCATTGTGCTGAATACCGGCTTCTCGAAAATCGCATCCAGCACCGGCACCGCAAAGCGCGAGCGGGTGAGGTCAACAAATCGCGATTTCATGTCTTCGTAAATCTCCATCATCCGCCCGGTCTTTTGATAATCCTCCGTCGCCTGCGTAGCCACCGCCTTCAGGAAGAATCGCGCCCAGTTATCCCACTCGCCGGGCCGGGCGTTCAGCCCCCTCAAGGCGGCCATGTAAGCGTCGCGGTGGCGTTCCAAGTAGGCGGACAGATAGAAATTCGGCCGCCCGACGGCGTTCTTTTCGTGCAGAAACAGCGGGATAATCAGCCGCCCGAGGCGGCCGTTGCCGTCCTCGAACGGGTGTATCAGTTCAAACTGCGCGTGCAGAACGGCGGCTTGAACGAGGATGTCCGGCTGGTCGGCGTGGTAAAACCGCGCCCACTTTTCCATCAGTTCGGGCACCCGCACCGGGTCCGGCGGCACAAAGGTCGCCTGCTCCTGGAGCATCCCCGGAACGCCAATCCAGTTTTGCCGGGCGCGGAAGTTGCCGGGGTTCTTGGTTTGCCCGCGCACGCTGCCGGCGCCGAGCAGTCTGGCGTGCAGTTCTTTTAAGATGTGCAGGGAAAACGGCCGCCCGGCAAGGGTCGCGGCGCCCAAATTCAACGCGGCGATGTAGTTCCTGATTTCGCTCAGGTCATCGCGCTGTTCGCCCCGCGCCGCCGCGCCGTCGTCCTCCTCAAACTGCAATACCTCGTTCAGCGTGGACTGCGAGCCCTCGATGCGCGAGGACAGCAGCGCCTCACGCCGGGTCAGGGGGGCGAGCACCAGGCGGGGGTTGGGCGAATGCGCCACCAGCGCGTCATAGCGCGCCAGCGCCCGGTTCGCTTCCCCCGAGACCTTGATGATTTCGGGGGAAAGCTGGCCGAGCGCCTCAATCGGCAGGTCTTCGGGGATAAAGGGCTGCATGGCGGCTGGAGCTTACACGGAAAGCGGAGTTTGTGTAAAGTATTTGCCGGAAAACTTTATACAAATGGCGTTGTTGATAGTAGAATACGCACAAGAAGTTTTGTGTAAAGAAATTCGGGAAATACTTTAGACAAACTCAACTGCCGGGGGCAACTTCCGGGTGCCCGCGCCTACCTCCCGAAATCCATCCTCAAGCCGCAAACACCCGCCTTTTGGTCTCCTTCAGCAGCTGCCTTGGCTCTCCGCCAGCCTGTAGCGCCGCTATGCCGCCCGCCGCCAGTACTGCCGGGGTCTGAAAAATCATGCGGTTTTCCAGTTCGTCCGTGCCGCCTTCTGCAAACTGGCCGACAATAGCGCGCAAGGCATCGGCGGTTTGCTCCGGCAGCTCGTTTAGCCACCGCTCGTTTTTGTAGGCGAAGGCCCCGGCGCGTTCGCGGCGGGTGCGGGGCGACAGGCCGAAGCCGAGGTCGGCGAGGATGTCGTAGAGGTCGTAGTCCTCCATCTGCCGCAATAGTCGCACAACTGCCGCCGAGCAGCCGCCGGCGCGCAGTCTTTCCAGCAGCGCCCGGCGATCCTGCGGCGCTACCCAGCGGCGGCGGAGTTCGTCCAGCGTGGGGGTTTCCTCCGTCAGGCGCTGGGCGAAGCGGCGCAGGTATTCTTCCATGGGCAGGCGCGTTTCTCTGCCGTTTTCCTCCACCAGTACATAACTGCCGATGTGGGACACATACACCTGAAAGCCTTCCGCTTCCACAAGCGACGGCGGTTCGGTCTCGCCCGTGTCGCCGGCGGCGGATTGTCTCGGCGGCGGCGTTTTTAAGTCCCGGCCGAGCAGGTCGGTGGCGTCGGTGTAGTCGTGGATGGTGAACATCAATTTGCCGCTCCCCTTGCCGCTCCCCTCGTGAATGCGCGTGCCGCGTCCGATCATCTGATACAAACTGATCGGCGAGCGGATATAGCGGAAGAAGGCAATGTTGCCGATGCATGGGACATCCACGCCTGTGCTCAGCAGGTCCACCGTGGCGGCGACGAAATGATGCCCCGATGCGTTGCGCAAATCGGGCAACTCATTGTTGCCGTCGGCGGAGGCGGTGCATTTGAAGGCGTAAGGCTCTTTGCGCGCTCGGTTGTTTTTTTGGCACCAGTCGGCGTAGAGGTTGTTCATTTCCGCGGCCACCGCATCGGCGTGCGAGTCGCGGACACAGAAGATGATGCTCTTCTGTTCCGGGCCGCCGCTTTGCAGCAGGGCGTTGAACAAGTCGGCGCACATGGCCCCGACCCGGTCGGGCAGCATGAGAGTGGCTTCGTAGCAATGGTGGTTGTAAATCTCCTCCAAGTCATCAGGGCCAAGCGGTTTGCCGGTAACCGGATGGCGCGGCTTGTGCTCCATAACTTCATCACCGGGGATTTCCCGCTGATCCAGGCTGACGCTTCCCTTGCGGATCGCGCAGGCGGCCAGATAACCGTCTTCGGTCCCCTGGACGATGCCGTATTCGTAAACCGGTTCACCGAAGTAATCCCGGTTATTGGCGGTGATTTCCCTGTCCAGCCGCCCTTCAACGCCGCGGCCGGTGACGATGCGCGGGGTAGCGGTGAGGCCGACATGCGCCGCGCCGGGGTTGCGCTTCAGCACCTCCGACCACTTGTTCCACGCCGAACGGTGGCACTCGTCAATGACGATGTGGCTGAAATGATCGGGCGGGTAGTGCTCGCTGAGGAAACTCGCATCGCCTTCTTCCGTATCCACGCCCAGGGTCTGGTAGGTGGCGATATGCACACGGGCGTTTTTGGCTGCGTTCGCGCCGTCGGCGGTGCGCTCGGCAACTGCCGCATCGCTGCCGAAGACGTTGTTGAATGCGGCGTTGGCCTGGGCGCGCAGTTCGTTGCGGTCACAGAGGAACAAGGCGCGCTTAAGTTGCCCGGCGTCGGCAATGCGCTTGAGCAGGTTCACGGCGATGAAGGTCTTGCCGGTACCGGTGGCCAGGCTGAGCAGGATGCGTTTTGCCTCACCTTGTTTTTCACTGCGCGCGATTTTTTCCAGCGCGGCGCGGATGGCGGCGTCCTGGTAGTAGCGCCGGCTTCCTTCGCCGCCATGGTAGGGCGTCAGCAACGGTTTGGCCGCTTCGTCTTCCAGGCTGAAGTTCATGCCCGCTTCATAACGGCGGCGCAGCGCTTCCGGCTTGGGGAATTGTTCCATGGGCTTCGCCCTGCTGGTTTTGCCAGTGAAGTGGTCGTATTCCACGAACAAATGCCCGTTGCAGGAGAATACGAACGGCACATGAAACAGCGGACGGTATTTCTTCACCTGCTCCAGCCCGCTGTCCGGCGACGCGCTTTCCGGCTTCGCCTCCAACAGCGCCACCGCCACCGGCTGGCCGCCGCCGGCGGTTTTCAGGCGCAGCAGGTAGTCGGTGCGCTTGCGCCGCCGCCTGCGCGCCGTCTTGCCGACCAGTTCGATCGCGCCGGGCGTTTGCTCGCGGCGAATGCAGTCCTCGCTCCACCCGCGCCGGTGCAGCGCAGGGTCAATCAGTTTCGCTCGGGTATCCGCTTCGCCGTAAGACATTCAGACATTCCATTCGCCGCCGCCCGGCGCAGGAAGCGCGGAGCTGGGAGTCGAGGAGCAAATTTTGCAACTCCGGCTGCAACTCCGGCAACGCCCCTTCCTGCATTATTCTATCTTTTTCGGGGCGGCCGGGCATGTAAAATTCGAACCCAGGCCCAAACATATAGAATGCTCTGATTAAACGGCGTTCGGGCCTTCCTCAGGTGTTCCGGCTTGTAAGAAAGGCAATTCCTAATGCTAGCAATATAAAACTGACGCCGATGATGCCGCCATATTCATTCAATAGCCGAATCATACGTTCGCTTGAGAGGGCAGCAATAATAATACCCAGGAAACCTAAGAAAATGGTAATGATCTTAATAATGCCTCTATTTTGAATATCGCTTGCCTGCTCTCGGATTTCTGCCCGAATTATTTCCCGGATATCTTTCCGTATATCTTCTTGCATTTTGCCGATTCGATTTACCTTATCTTCCAACCTCCCGATAGAGTCGTCCAATTTCGAGTATTCTTCGGTAACGGTCTCGAATTTCTGATCTATCTCCTTAAGGCGAGTCCCCAGAGCACTCCACGGATACCCAGAGTTGATCAGTTGTTCCAGTATGACCTCAGGGCCCTCTTTTGCGAAAGCGCGTATCCACTGAGAATCTTTCATCCCAACAGGCGCCCCTTTGCGACGCGAGCCCACATACCCACGCTGGTCTTGATAATCGCCAGAATAGATCGCATCGGGGGTCTCCCCTTCTTCCAATTTGAAGATTGTCATGCGGTAAATTTTTTCCCCGTATGTGAAACTCGCTTCTTTGCTTGAGTTATTCGTAAGAGTCCAATTCAAGGTGCCGCGATATCCGGCATCCACCTGAGTAGCTGGCGCAACGATACCTTCCCGAGACAAGTCTGTCGTAGGGCTGATCAGCGCATGAAGATCATGCCCAGGAAAAATTTTATGCACTGTCTCGCGGCTGAAATCAATATCTTCTAAAGCCGTGATGCCAACGGAATAACTCGGCGGTATTTTTATCCCTTGGTTCTTTCCAATTTTGAAAATCTTTTCCGTATTCAGAAACTCCCCCGCTTTTCCAAGCCTGAGCACATAAGAATTCGGCCGCAGGCAATTTTCATCCGCATTAGCAATAACCGTCCCGAATAGTTTTTTAATATTCTCGTCATTTAGCATCGTGGCCATATCGTTTCCTCCTTGAGTACAATAATGACGCTAAAAGATTAGGCGCTGCCCTTCAAAGCCATAGAAACGCTGCGGATTGCCCGGATATTGTAAGCATACAGAGCAGGGCAGTCAATTCGACTGTCCGGCATGTAAGCCCCAGGCAGTAATGTCCTATTGCGGCATTTCCGGGCGGGGCCTTTCGTTGACAATACGGCATTTACGCGGCCCTCGGGCCAGGAGATGCCATGACACAGGAGATTTGGACGATGTCGGCACGGGAACTAGACCGTCTGGCGATTCTCGAGCGGGTCGAGTCGGCGGGGCTCAGGCAGGGGCAAGCGGCGGCGGAGATGGGCGTATCCGAGCGGCGGGAGAAAGGCGCGGCGCCCACGGAATGCCCGGGGGAAATCCCTGCCGACGAAGCGGTTATCGCCGCTGGGCGAGGGCGCCCAACAAGAAAAAAACGCCGCCCAGCAAAAAAGCGAAACCGCCTGCCAGCATGACGAATTCCTGATTCACGTAAAGACAGACTCCTGCAAAACCATTGTAAATCCCATTCGCCAGGCAGCAGGCATTTCGCTCTTCGGCCCCGCCCAGCAACCGCACAGAGCAAAAATATATATGATACGCCCATGCCCAAGAGCCCCGACGCAAGCGGCGCCATGCCCGACGAACAGGAAATCATGCAACAGCAGATAGACGAGCTGCGCCAGGCCCTGCAGGACGAAAAACCGGAGCG
>JAPPPX010000024.1 GCA_028817305.1 Gammaproteobacteria bacterium
CGGTAGCCGGGCGGCGCCTCATTGCTGAAGCTGGCCCGCGCGGTCTCCTTGCCGGGCAGGATGAAGTTGCCGCCCTTGGTTACCATGGAGTAGCCCTGGGCGCCGATGCGGTAACTGGCGGTCCATTCGGAGACGTTGCCCGCCATGTCCATGACGCCGCTGTCGGTGCGGTCCCGGGGCGCGGCGCCCACCCTCTGCGGCCGCGTCCTGCCGGCCTCGAAGGTGACGGCGCGCCCGTCGGCATAGCGGTCCCCCCAGGGCAGAACGCTGCCGCGTTCGCCGGCGGCGACCATGACCCACTCGCGGGCCAGCGGCAGCCGGCCGCCGGCCCAGCGGGCGAATGCGTGGGCGGACCACCAGTCCACGCCGGTTACGGGGCGGTGCGGGCGGCGCAGCTGCCGCCGCCAGTTCAGGGGCGTGTAATCGTGGTCCAGGGGCTCCTCCGGATCGGCATACAGCCGCCAATGCACCAGGGGATCGCGCAGGAAGCGGGCGTATTCCTCGCGGGTTACCTCGTGGCGCATCACGGCCAGCCGCCGGGGCGTCTGTTGCCGGTCGCGCACCATCACGGGCAGCAGGGACAGGTCTTCGGGGGGCAGGTAGGCCAGCAGGCGGGGCACTCGCGCCTCCCGCGGCACGGCCGGCGGGTAGCGCCCGGGCGTCAACTGCAGGACGCGGGGCGCCATGCGCCAGGGGGTGGCGGCGGGCGCGACATCGTAGAAGCAGCGAAAGCCCAGGTGCGCGGAGCGGTGTCTGGGGGCCGCGGCGCGGTATGCCAGGGATAAGGAGTGCAGCGCGTAGGGGCGGTCCCAGCCGTTGCCGCCGTGGATCGTCGGCTCTCCGTCCCGGCCGCTGCTCCACTCGGACACGCCGTTGCCCAGGTCGTGCGCGCCCTCGGGCGTGTCGGTCCGCGAGTGCAGGCCGCAGGGCTGGGCCGAGTTGAGCAGCGGATCCAGGTAGGGCCAGGGTCCGTCGTCGAAGGCGTCGCCCCATGGGTACAGCCTGCCTTTCTGGCCCGCCGCCAGCGCATGCCATTCCCCGGCGGTGGGCAGGCGCCCGCCCGCGGCGCGGCAGTAGGCGTGAGCGTCGTAGTAGCTTACGCCGCTGGCGGGGGCGTTCAGCCGCCCGGAGATGCGGTGCTGGCGCGTATCGCTGTCGTATTTCCAGCCTCCCGGCTGGCCGGGGAGCAGCAATGTGCGCCTGAACTCCGGCGGCTGGAAATCCAGCCATTGGGCGAATCTGCGGAACGCCCCCTGGGACACTTCGCAGGCGTCCGCCCACAGGATCCCGATCTCCGTGCCTTCGTCGGCGCGGTTCAGGGCCTGGTTCAGCGACGTGTCGTACTCGAAGAAACTGCGCTGGTCCAGCAGGACGCGGTCCAGAGGGTGCAACGCCGCCGCGCCGTCTTGCCGCGGCGGCGGCGCCAGGGATACCAGCACCGTGTCCGGCGCCGCCAGCCACGGACGCAACTCCAGGTAGCCGGTGGCCAGGGCGACGGCCACCACCAGCACCGGCAGCAGCGTATCCAGGGGGCTGCGCTTCGCGCGCTTCACCTGCGAAACCGCCGCGCCAGCATGGCCAGCACGAAGGCCACCAGCAGCGCGTACAGCACCAGCAACAGCCGCTCGCCGCGCAGCGGCTGCACGGGGCGCTCCGTGCGCAACGGCTGGCCGTTCACCGTGATGCCGTTCTCTTCCCCGGCCAGCAGCAGCTTGCCGTCCGGGTCCAGGGCGGCATAGACGAAGCCCACCGTCCCCTCGAACAGCGTCCGGTCGGTCAGGGTCACCAGGCGCCAGCGCCACTCTTGCGGTCGCTCCTGCCCGGGGGCCAGCAGCGCCAGCCCGCCGTGGTGCAGGGGGACGGTAAGGCCCTGATAGATGGCCGGCCATTGCCCCATCCGCAACTGCACCTCCGCCGCCGTGCCGCCGGGGCCGGCGCCAGGGTCTGCGCCAGCGGCGGCGGTCCCGGCGACGGCCTCTGCGATGGCCTTCCCGCCGCCGCGGTCCCCGGCGTCCGGCGTCTGCTCCGGCTCGTTCTCCGGCGCGCCCCGCGGGCGGTGCTCCCGAATCACCGTCCGCAGCTGTTGCGCGTCGGCCTCCAGTTGCAGCGCGCTGATGCCGTCGGTGACCGTCCTCTGTACGGCGACTCCCCCCGGCGGCGGGGGCAGGGGCTCTTGCAAGCCGCGCACCATGGCCTCGGCCCGCTCCCATTCCGCCCCGTCGAAGGGCAGCGCAAACAGTTCCGCCAGGGCCCGTTCCAGATGGGTGCCGGCCAGGGCGCCGTACTCTCCGGCGTTGGTGCGGCGCTGGATGTCCTCCAGCAATCGGTACAGGGCCACCAGGATCAGCGCCGCGTCTATGGGTTCCCCGGGCTGCAACGGCATGGCGTGTCTTCCCGTACTCGTTTCCGGCGTCGGCAGCCGCAACCGAAAGCTTCGCTGCTGTTGCCCGGGGCGGCCCGCGAAGCCCTGGACCGCGGTGCGCCCGTCCCCCGGTTCCTCCTCCACCAGGGGATAGGCGGTGGCGCCGTCCCTGGGCCGCCAGCGGGCGCCGGCGGGCAGGCGCGGGCCGCCTCTGCGGCCCCGGGCCACATTGTCGCCGTCGGCGGCGCCCCTGCCGAGGCGCCGTTGCCGCTGCCGTTCTTCGCCCTCGAATCTTTCGCCCGCCGACTTGCCGCCGCCGGCCAGCGCCGTCCGCTCCTCGATGGTCTCCTCGCCGTAAAAGTGCCAGTGCAGGGGCCGGATGCCGTGCGACTTGAGGATGGACATGGCCAGGTAAAAATTGCGAATGCTGTGCACGTCCAACCGCATGCGGCGCCGCTGATCCTGGTTGAAGCTTTGCAGATAGCGGTCGAAGCCGTTGTCCTGCAACAGCAGCTCGCGGCGCGGCCAGACTTCGCCGGTGTAGCGGTTGCGCACGCCCTCGCGGTGCAGCCCGACGATCGGCATGATGGAGTGCTGCGGGTTCTGGTCCAGCGGCGAGCGCTGGTAGTCGTGCAGCACCGAGGGCGGACTGGAGGGCAGGGCGTTCATCACCACCGAGGTCGCCAGTTCCCGGCTCAGCAGCACGGACAGGTCCTGCACCTGTTCCAGCCGTTCCCGCTCCCTGGCGTTGCGGATGCTGACGGTGATCACGATGAGGATGATCACCATCGCCACGCCGTTGGCCAGGATGTCCGCCAGCGCCACGCCGGCGAAGCCGGGCAGCAGGGCCTTTTCCCGCGGCCGGTTCACGGCGCCACGGGCGCTTGCAGCGGCGGCGCCCCCTGGGCGCCCGGCCCGACGATCTCCTGGATGTGCGGCGGGATGTCGCCGATGGAGACGGATTTCAGCAGCTCGTTGTCGGCAATGATCCAGCCGATGGTGACCTCCTGCCCCTTGTGCGCCGTCAGCGAGCGCAGGCAATTGCGCGCCTCGGCCATGGTCGCCACTCCGCCTTCCAGGATGGCGAAGATCAGTTGCTGTTTGTCGCCGCCATAGACGCGCTGGGCATAGGGTATGTAGGGACTGTCCGGCGCGCAGACGGCGCCCTTCGCCGCCGCCTCGCCGGTCTCGATGATGTGGATGCGGTCGGGATAGGCGATGACCACGAAGCCGGCGCCGCTGGCGCCCCAGCCCACCTTGTACGCGCCCTCTTCGGAGGCCTGCTCCAGCCGTTCCCGCAGGCTGGCCTGCGACAGCAGGTTCATCAGCAGGAACAGCACCAGCAGCAGCGCGAACACGCCGCCGAAGATCTCGATCATGGGGGCGTTGTTCTCCTCCTGATCGCCGATAAAGCCGCTGCGCCTCATGCCGGCGCTTCGCCTTGCGCCTGTTCCTCCATGATCCGCAGCCGGTGTTCCACGTCAATCAGCACGTTGTCCTCCCAGCGTTGCAGCGCGGTCTGGATCAACACCAGGGTGACGCTGAGCGACAGCGCGATCAGCGTGGTGTCGAAGGCGATCCCCAGCGGCGAGATGGCCTTGCCCAGATCCGCCGACATTTGCGACAGCCCGCCCTGGGCGCCGATGATGGACTGGATGCCCTCGGCGGCCAGGGATATGCCCAGCACCGTGCCGATAAAGCCGAGGATGGGAATGGCCCAGTTGATGTAGCGCGGCAGGGTGTAGAAGTCGGTGGACTTCTTCCACAGCAGTTCCAAAAAGTACTCCAGGCCGCGGGCGGTGTGCTCGCGGCGCAGGTAGCGGAAGCTGGCCAGCAGCACGGAGCGGTCGTGGCCGCCGGCGAAGGCCCGCTGCTCGCGCCACAGCACCAGAAACTTGTTCAGGATCATCAACAGGCCCCAGCAAAACAGGAACAGCGTCAGGGGCGGGATCGTGCCCCGCTCCAGGAATTTGACGGCCAGGAAGTCGCCCGTGTCGTGGCCGCGCAGGTAATGCAGCCCCAGCAGCAGGAAGGTGGCCAGCACCGCGGCCATCAGCAGCGTCAGCGCCAGCGGCGGGCCGGAGAAGACCCGTTCCAGGCGCCGCGACAGGATATGCGCCTCGCCGGGGTCGCCGATCCGGTTGGCGTACAGGTAGAAGGCGTACAGCGCCAGCGCCAGCGCCGGCAGCGGCGCGGCGCCCACCAGGTCCACCGCGCCCTCCTGCGACCAGGCCGGCGCCATCTTGTAAATCGCCGCCGCGGTTACCGCCGCCAGCCCCAGCAGCGCGCCCGCCTGGGCCAGCCTGCGGGCGCCGCCGGCGCCGCCCCAGCGATGCCCCGTCCACACCAGCACGGCCAGCAGCGCCCCCAGCGCCAGACCGGAGGGCAGCGACAGCGCCAGCGCGAAGGCCAGCCCGGCCCCCGTGGCGGGGAACAGCGCGCAGCCGGTCAGCGCCACGGCCAGGCCCGTCTGTCTGGCCCCCGCCGCCTCGCCGCCCATCGCCTCGCCGCCCGCTGCCGCCCCCCCGGACGGCAGCCATTGCCTTAGCGGCGCCGGGATCATCTCGCGCCAGGATTGCGTCGGGTTCGTCGTGCCAGTGCTCATCGTGATTTCCTCCAGTGCTTCAGGGGCGCCGCCACGCCGCGGGCGGGCGCCCCGGATGGATTCCGGGCCCGCATCGGATGCCGCGCCGCCGCTTTCTCAGCCGCCGCTTCCCGGCGCATGGCCCGGCGCATGAGGGGGCTTTCGTCGGCGCTAATGGTATCATGGCAAAAATGCGAAAAGCGACCAAGACACCTGCCGAAGGTTTGCGGATCTCCGTACGCAACTTCGGCCCGATCGCCAAGGCCGAGAATATCGCCCTGCGCCCGTTGACGGTTTTCGCGGGGCCGGGCAACACTGGCAAATCCTACCTCGCAATCCTCCTCTACTCGTTGCTTCAGAGATCGCATCACTTATTTCGTAAAGGAATTATCGGCAGGGCGCATAAACCTGGGGAACCGGTCATCGGTTCCAGGGCAGAGAAGGACGCGATTGATAAAGACCTGAGGAAGATGGATAAAGAAGGGGGATTGCGCTTTTCGCAGTTATCCCGGGCAACCAGGGATTGGGCAAAAAGAGCGATGGCGGAAGATTTTGAAAACATGAAAGAAGCGTGGCGAAAGGAATTGCAAATTTGTATGGGGGAATCTTCTATGAAAGGACTAACCCCGGACAGGAAAAACAATAGACCGAGTAGCATCCGATTGACATTGAAAGACGGGGAAAAGGGATATGCATGGTGTCTGAATAAGAGGAATACCGCTGCAAATTTCGACAGCGACAGCTTCGATTTCAACATTAAAACAGGACATAATGCGCCGCTTAATTTCTCTGTGCGCATTGGCAGAGACACCAGTAGCGTTCCACGAATAGTCGGGGTATATAGATTATTTCTAAATCTTCTGGAAAGCAGCGCCTTCGAAGAATTGCATACGCCCGCGCTCTATTTGCCGGCGGCGAGAACGGGAATCATGCAGAGTTATAAGGCGCTCGCAAGCGCCATCGTCAGCCGCGCGTCATTCTCGGGGGATATTTCCATTCCTACTCTCAATGGCGTTCTTACGGATTTTTTACAGGCGTTGATTACGATTGATAAGAAAGGGGAACCTTCGGCAATGGCAAGCATCGCCGCAAGCATGGAAAAAGAGATACTGGAAGGCGATATTGCGGCAGACTTCTCGGAATCGGCATATCCGGCCTTTGTTTACAGGAAAGGGAAAGACGGTGCGGCAATCCCCATCATTCGCGCTTCGTCCATGGTTACGGAACTCGCTCCGGTGATTCTTTTCCTCAGATATTATGTGGAGAAGGACAGCATCCTGATCATAGAGGAGCCGGAGGCGCACCTGCATCCCTGGGCCCAGCGCGTCGTCGCCAGGGCTCTTGTGCAGTTGGCGCGCAGCGGCGTCCGGGTAGTCGTCACCACGCATAGCGATTATATCCTCGACCAACTTGCCAACTATGTGCGCGTAGCGGGTTTCGATAAGAAAGAAAGGAAATTAATGACGGGAGACGAGGATCTATACCTCGAGACATCCGAGGTGGGGTGCTACGTGTTCAAAGCGCGGGAAGAAGGGACGCTTGTGGAAGAACTGCAATTCGACCCAGAGGGGGGCATCCTCCCCAAAGACCATGAAGATATATCTTTGGGCTTGTACAACGAAACCGCGGCCATCCTGAATAAATCCCAGTAGGTTGGCCGCCTTCCATGTCCGCGCTTATTGCCGAAATTAAAAGACGGCTTCCGGAAGCTACCAGAGGGCGGCAATGCAAGGCGGGCGGTTGCAAACTCAACATGCCGTCTCTTTCTCCAAAGGCGATGATTAACGTTGATGCCGCAACGCGCGAAAAGGAACTTTGTATCAGTGGCAAAAGGTGCGATTATTTAATCCTTGCGGCAAGCAATAGAACCCACACGCTTCTTCCTGTGGAGATCAAGGGACAAGTCGGCGCAGGCAGTGATGCAAAGGAAATTCTCAAACAACTCCAGGGCGGGATAGATGCATTTGAAAAATTGTGCAGGAAAGAACAATGGCGCGATAATATTCAACACTGCTATCCAGTGTTGGTGGCAAACAGGCATCAGCGGGTGTCCAGAAGAAAAAAAGGCTCCGTACTCTTTAAAGGGAAATCTTGCTATATCCAGAGGAGGCGGTGCGGAGGCTCTATCGCTCTCGATAAATGCGGAAGACTGCGCCCCTGATGCCGCTTCTTCCATCACTCCCCCCTTGAGGGGGAGTCGCAGCAGCCAAGCCGTCAGGCGCGGCTGCTGCGGTGGGGGGAATGCGGCGCTTGCGGTTCTCCTGGGCGGTGGGGCGTAGGAGGCATTTTAGATGCTCCCCCCACCGGCGCGATGTCGGGCTGACGCCCTCGTCTTGCCGACTCCGCCTCCACTGCTCCGCCATTCCCGCTTTTTTCTGTCATTCCGGCGAAAGCCGGAATCCCGCGCAAATACAGCGCGGAACGCGCACATTGCAGCGCCTGG
>JAPPPX010000034.1 GCA_028817305.1 Gammaproteobacteria bacterium
GCGCCCCCGGTGCAGGCCGTCGCGGTTGAACACGAACAGGCCTTCCTCAGCCAACCGGATACGGTAACTGGGGTCCCGGATGCGGGCCGCCAACTCGGCGATATCCTCCTGCGTATCGAACAGAGGCCGGCGCTCGTGGAGACCGGTCAGCGCAGTAGAGTAGCCTTTGGGCACGCCCTGCTCTTCGCGGGCGGCATACAGGATGCGCCGCGCCTGGTCCGCCTCGTAAATCGCCGAGCGCGCGTGCGGGCTGACCTCGGTGCTCAAGATGGCGGTCGCCTGCAGTTCGGAGGCCACCCCCATAAGCAGGGCGTTGATCCCGCCGGTATCCGCCTCGGTCAGTTCGGTGAGGTTGCCCACCCCCATCATGATCTCCACCTCCGGGAAGCGCCGCCGCAGATTGCGGTAGCGCACCAGGGACTCGGTAAAGCCGAAATGGATCGGATCGAGTATGCTGTCGGCAAGACAGCGCCGTCCGCGCTGCTGCATCCAGTCGAGAGCCCGGTACAGCGAAGAGATCCCGCCGCCGCCGGGGATCACGACTGGCACGGACGCCACCTCTTCGGCGATCCAGAGGGTTTTCTCGCACAAGCTGAGCATGTAGTCCGCACCGGCGCGACCGGCGCGCAGGAGCTCTCCCTCTTCCATCGTATCCACGCTCACCTCCATGCCTTCCGCATGCAGGGCCCGTATCGCCTCTTCCAGGCGCGGGAAGGGCCTGCCCGGCAGAAAACCCAGGTCTATGACGTCCGCCCCGTCCTCGCGGTAGCGCTGCGCCCGTTGCACGATCCTGGAAACCGGCAGGATCGGCGCATCCACGATCTCCGCAAAGATACGTACATCGTAGCGGTCCAGGCGAGGGGGCGGCCGGCGCCCCCGCCCCAAAAACTCCGGCAAGTCCTGCAGTTCCGCCGGACCTCGATCCACCGCCACCCCGAGCTGCTCCGACACCGCCGCCAGGTCGCCGCCACAGAGCCCCGGCACGATCACCCGGCCGACCCCCTGCACATCCTCCTTTTTGAGCCGCCGCCGGATCATATCCGCGGTCATCAACGCCGCCACGCTGACACCGATGTTGCGTACCTCGTAGTCATCGGCGGAGGGCGGCAGGGAGTCCAACATGCGGCGCAAGCCCGCCTCGGCCAGCCGCCCCGTAAGGAAAAGGATGCGCATAACGTAGATTATTGTAGTACCCCAACACCCCCCGGCAAACAAACCCGGGGCGGAGCGAGGGATGCCGGTACCCGTCGCGGGCGCGCGGCAAATGGCGTAAGAAGCGATGCGCAAGGCGCGGGGCAAACTTGGAGAACCCCAACATATTGGCGTAAATCCTGCACCTGGCACGGCCCCGCCGGTTGTTATCCACCACTTCGGGCCGCCCACGCGCACGGCGCCAAAGGCTGCTGCCCGAACCCCCGCCCTGGCAACTTCGCAAAATCTCCACGCAGATCACTTTGCAGCACCCTTTCGCAAGGACAACCGCCCCATCATGCCAGGGCGCCCTCCGTAATTGGCACACGTATTGCTTTATTACATGGCGATGGGATGCAAAACGGCTCCCAGCCACTGGCGCGGCATAGGCCCGCCGTCCGATTCGCTATGAGGAGGAAGTCATCATGAAGTGGGATACCCCAGAATACAGCGACATCCGCTTCGGTTTCGAAGTGACGATGTACATCAACAACAAGTAACCCTTGTTGTTTTCCGGAGTCGGGGCGGCAGAAATGCCGCCCAGACTTTTTATTTCCCTCCCCCTTCGCCTCATCGGACGCAAACCCGCGGACAAGCGCCGAACCCGCCCCCCCAAAGACCCGAATCATGTTGCAGCCAATCGCATCGGCGGGACCCGACACCGCAAACGAAAAACCCTGGACGCGCCAGGAATTCGAGGCCAAATTGCGTTCCAGGGAAAGCCTCTACCACATCCACCATCCCTTCCACGTGCGCATGAATACCGGCAAACTGGAACGCAAGGCCGTGCGCGGATGGGTGGCGAATCGCTTTTATTACCAAGTCAGCATCCCGGTCAAAGACGCCGCCATCATGGCCAACTGCCGGGAGACCGCGGTGCGCCGCCAGTGGCTCCAACGCATCGTGGACCACGACGGCGGCGCCGATGGCGAAGGCGGGATCGAAGCCTGGCTGCAACTCGGCGAGGCAGTGGGCCTCACGCGCGAGGAGTTGCGGTCCGAACAGCATGTGCTGCCGGGAGTCCGCTTCGCCGTGGACGCCTACGTCAACTTCGCCCGGCGCGCCACCTGGCAGGAGGCGGTCTGCTCCTCGCTCACCGAGCTTTTCGCGCCGCGAATCCACCAGCGCCGCCTCGAGAACTGGCCCAAGCACTACCCCTGGATCCAGGAGCAAGGCTACAATTACTTCCGCAAGCGTCTTGCCGAGGCGCGCCGCGACGTGCAACACGGGCTGGAAGTCACGCTGGACTACTTCCGAACGCGGGAACAGCAGGACCGCGCCCTGAACCTCCTGCAATTCAAGCTGGACATCCTGTGGACCATGTTGGACGCTATGTGGATGGCCTATGTGGAAGACCGCCCACCCTATCACTGCTGCGAGGCGGTGGAGCCGCGACCGGCGCCATGACCGCGGAAACCGCCGCGACACTGGATCCGGTAGCCGTCCCGCGGCTCGCCCCCACCTTCCGTCTGCAATGGGAAGAGGCGCAGGGCTGCTACGTCATCCTCTACCCGGAGGGCATGGTCCAGTTGAGCCGCAGCGCCGGCGAAATCCTGCGGCGTTGCGACGGCAAGAGCAGCGTTGGCGAAATCATCCAGGAACTGCGGTCGGCTTACGAAAACGTGGACCTGGCACAAGATGTGCTTCAATTCTTGCAAAAGGCGAAAGACAATGGATGGATTCGAACTGGACAAGGCGAACAAAAATAACGCGGCGGGCAAACCGCTCTGGCTGCTGGCGGAACTGACCTACCGCTGCCCCCTGCAGTGCCCCTACTGCTCCAACCCGGTGGAGATCGCAAAGTACCGGGACGAATTGGACACAGCGGACTGGCTCCGGGTGTTGCGCGAGGCGCGGGCCATGGGCGCCACGCAGCTCGGCTTCTCCGGCGGCGAACCGCTGGTGCGCCGCGATCTGGAAGAACTGATCGGCGAGGCGCACCGGCTGGGCTATTACAGCAACCTGATCACTTCCGGCGTCGGAATGGACGAGGAGCGCGTCAAGCGCTTCAAGGAAGCGGGGCTGGAACACATCCAGATCAGTTTCCAGGCAAGCAACGAGGAATTAAACAACTATCTCGGCGGCAGCAAAAGCTTCCAGCACAAGCTGGAGATGGCCCGCGTCGTCAAGAAATACGAATACCCCATGGTGCTCAATATCGTCCTGCACCGCAAGAACATAGACCAGATTCGCGACATCCTGGACATGACCGTCGCCCTCAAGGCGGACTACGTGGAACTGGCCAGCACCCAGTACTACGGCTGGTCCCGCGTCAACGTGGACGCGCTGTTGCCGACCCGCGCGCAACTCGAGAACGCCGAGCGGGTGGCGAAGGAATACCAGGAGCGAATGCGGGAGCGGATGAAGATCATCTACGTCATCCCGGACTACTATGCCAAGCGCCCCAAGGCCTGCATGAACGGCTGGGGGAACATTTTCCTGACCATCGCGCCGGACGGCACCGCCCTGCCCTGCCACGCTGCCGGACAGTTGCCCATCTCCTTCCCCAACGTGCGCGACCATGGCATAGACTGGATCTGGAACGAGTCCGAGGGCTTCAACCACTACCGCGGCTTCGACTGGATGCGCGAACCCTGCCGCTCCTGCCCGGAGCGCTTCAAGGACTTCGGCGGCTGCCGTTGTCAGGCATTCATGCTGACCGGCCATGCCGCCAATGCCGACCCGGTCTGCGACAAGTCCCCCCATCATAAGGACTTGGTGACCGATGTCGAACGAATCGGCCGCTTGGCCGACCGTAAAGAGGCCGAGGCTCGTCCCATCCTCTTCCGCAACATGCGCAACTCCCGACAGCTGATGCAGAACCGCTAACCCCCGCGGCGCCCGGCAAAGAAATATCCGACAAATAAAGACGCCGCTAAAGATGCCGTAGATAAAGGCGGCGCACAGGGCCATCAAAACAGAGCCCGAATCCGATCATTGTTCAGAAGCTTCCGAAAATAATTCAGGCGCCCGCGGCGCACTGCCGGAGGCGCCAGGAGAGAGCCGCTGCCTGCCGATTGGCGCGCACGTCATGGACGCGGAAAATCCGCACGTCCTGCCACACCCCCAGCGCCGTAGTGGCGCAGGTCGCGCCAACCAATTCCGCCCCCGCCACCGTCCCGCAGGCCGCTTGCATAAAGCGCTTGCGGCTGGCGCCGAGCAGCAACGGGCAGCCCAGCGTTGTCAGCCTGCGCAGACCGCGCAGCAAGGCCAGGTTATGCTCCACCGTCTTACCGAAACCGATCCCGGGATCCAGGACCAGCTGTTCTTCCGGCACACCCGCAGCCACCGCCGCCCGCACGCGCCCCAGCAGGAATTGCCGCACTTCCTCGACCACGTCGTCGTAACGCGGGGCTTCCTGCATAGTCCGCGGCGTACCCCGCATATGCATCAACACCAGCGGCAAGCCGCGGTTGGCCGCCAGGGCGAAGATTCCCGGATCGTCGCGCCCGGCCGACACATCGTTGAGCATATCCGCCCCGGCCCGCACGGCGGCGGTCGCCACTTCGCCCAGGCTGGTATCTATGCTGATCCGTACGCCGTCCGGCAACTGCGCGCGCAATGCGCGAATAACCTCCAATACGCGCCGGCACTGCTCGGCGGCCGGTACCCGTTCGGCGCCCGGCCGCGTGGACTCGCCGCCCACATCTATGATATCCGCCCCCTCCTCTGCCATGCGCAGACCATGCGCCAGCGCTTGATCCGGCGCCAGATAGCGCCCCCCGTCGGAGAAACTGTCCGGCGTCAGGTTGAGTATCCCCATGATCAAAGGGCCCTCCGAATCCCCTGCCGGATGCCACCAGGCACCGCTCATGCCAGGATCTCCGCCATGCGGTCCGTGGCCGCCAGCAGAGCCTGCGCCATAGCCGGCTCGGACGCCAAGTGCCCCGCCTCGGGTACAAACACCAGCTCCGACATGGGCAGGGCGCGGTGCAACTCCCAGGAAGCAGAGGGCAAACAGGTCAGATCACGCCGGCCATGGATCAAAGTCACCGGCACCTTCGGCAACCGCGGCAGGTCGGCCAGAATCTGCCCCTCGCGCAGGAAATATCCGTGCCGGGCATAGTGCATCTCAACGCGCGCCCGGCGCAGCAGCTCCTCCGTATCTTCCTCCGCATCGCCGCCCTCGCCGCCCGCCGGCAGGTTCCAGGTCACCACCCGCCCCGACCAGTCCGCCCAGGCGCGCGCCGCCTGCAAGCGCCGCTCGGGGCCGCCCTCCAGGACCGCCGCCGCCAGAGCCGCCAGCGGGTCGCCGCGCTCCGCTTCCGGCAAAGCTTGCAACAGGCGCTGCCAATCGTCGGGAAAGAACTGCTCCGCCCCGCCGCCGGCGACCCAGTCCACATCGCGCCGCCGGGCCAAAAAACTGCCGCGCAGGATTAACCCCAGTACGTGTTCCGGGTGCGTCTCGGCATACGCCAGGGCCAGGGTCGCCCCCCAGGAACCGCCATATACCAGCCAACGCTCGATCCCGAAGTGCAGACGCACCGCCTCCATATCCTCCACCAATGCCTGCGTAGTGTTGTACTCCAGGCGGCTGGCAGGCAGAGAACGGCCGCTGCCGCGCTGGTCGAAGATCGCCAGGCGGTAGCGGCGGGGACAAAAATAACGGCGGTGATCCGGCTTGGCGCCGGAACCCGGGCCGCCGTGCAGAAAGACCGCCGGCAGGCCGGCAGGTGCGCCGGACTCCTCGCAATACACGCGGTGCCCGCCGCCCACCTCGAGCAGCCCGGAACGATGCGCCTCCCGCGGCGGATAGAGAGCCGCGCCCGCCGCGGCGGCAGGCCGAGAAGACTCGGAAGACTCAGAGAGCATCCAGCAATTGCCGGCGCTTGGCCTGGTACTCCTCCTCCGTCACCAGCTCCTGTTCGCGCAACGACTCCAGGGTGTGCAATCGCTCCTCCACATCGGAGGGCGCCACCACCGCCTCTCCTGCCGCGCCATTGGCCGCATCGCGGTCACGCAATTCCTGCATCTGCTTTCTCATCCGCGCCATCTCCAACCGCTGGCGACGCAGCTCCCGGCGTAATTCCAGGGACGGGGCGGCCTCTTTCCGCGCCTCTTCTTCATCGCCGCCGGGCGCCTTCTGCTCCTCCGAAGCTGCCGCGGGCGCCTGCGCGCGGGCATAGGCCACGGCCAGCGCCAACTCGATCTCCAGCCAGTCCGGGCGGGGCTTGCCATCTCCCCCATGTATGGAAATCCCCTCCTGCGGCAACAGTTCCCAACCGCGGGCACCCTTGCGGCTGCGCGAACCCACGCGGAAAGGATGAATACGGCGGTCAACTTCCGTCTCGTAACCGCGCACATCGCGCTCCGGACCGTAGCGTATTGAGCGCAACACGTCCCCCAGGATCAGATGCAGGCGCTCGTCCCGGTAAAAGACCCGCCCGGCCACCGCCCTGCGGTCCGCAAAGAGTCCCCCCGCCTTGTATTTGCCGAATAGTAAAAAGACCACATCCTGCTCCGGCCCCGCCCGCGCCAGGCCCTCGGCCAGGGCCGTAGCCAGGGTGGAAGACATCACGGGCGCGAACAACGGCACCGGATCCTTGACGCTGATGGCAAACCAGCGCTTTTGCCCGCGCACAAGCAGGGAACGCAACAAGTCCCGCAGATCTTCCGTAGCCAAGCGCACCGGATGCTCATTCGGGGCGAAGGCCGCCTCTTCGCGCGGCGTCAGGCGCACGTATTGCTCTCCCGACTGCCACAGCGCATCTCCCTCCTCCTCTTGCGCTGTGGCGGCGCCGGGCCAGGACGCCGCAAGCAGCACCGCCGCCAGACACAGGGCCACCAGACACAAGGCCGGCAAGGCCGCCGGCGAACGGCGGGGCAGCGAAAGGAAGGCCCGCGACAAACGAGACGGCGCAACATTCGCGGCGGCGCCGTTCGGGAGGCGGCGCGCACCCGTCCAAGCGCCACTGGCGGGAACTCCGATCATAGGTATCTCCTGAGTGTCTGCGAATCCGGCGGCAAGGGGCATATCTTACAGCATATGCCGCCGGGATGCGGCCAGGATACCGGCCAGGATACCGGGGAATATCGAATGATGCACATGCGCGCCGCCCGGGGCGGGCACGGCGGGCGGGGCGCGAACTGCTCTTAGCCGGTAGGCAAAATTACCGCTTGCCTCGGCCGCCAATCGCATTAAACTCGGCAGAATTGCCTCCCGCCCCGGCGGCCAACCGCTTCAAATCGGCGGAATT
>JAPPPX010000081.1 GCA_028817305.1 Gammaproteobacteria bacterium
CCGCTACTCGCGCTATGCCGAAGGCCGATTGCATCCTTCGTCGCATAGTCCGTTTCCCTGGAGTTGAGGACGCCCTGGTGCGTCCTGGAAACGCAGAACCGTCAATGATGCATGCCCGCATGGCCCGCGGCCCATGTTTCCCGGCCACTTTATTATTCGCTGCGGTCGCCCGCACGGCGAAAAGACAAGGGCGCCGTGCTGGCATTGCAAAGGCAAGCCCGGCTCCGGGTTGGCCGTAATCTTTATCTCTGTCGGGAGGAGGAAACCATGGCTACCGATCTTGAAAACTACGTCAACCGGCCAGGGCGCGAGGACCTCGTGAGGCAGGTGCGCGAGAAGATCGCAGAACTGGGAATCACCTACATCTACTATCAATTCGTCTCTGTCACGGGTCGGATCGTCGGCAAGGGCATTCCGGCCGACCATTGGGAGCGGACTGCCGAACGCGGCTTTCAACTGGTTTATGGCGCCACCGCCAATCTGTTCGTGGATCGCCTGGGAAACTACATCGGCTACGGGCCGGAGGCGCCCGAGCTCGTAGGCATTCCCGACCCGGAAACCTTCTGCCAATTGCCATGGGATAAACGTGTGGCTCGGGTCTTCTGTACCTGCTTCCGCAACCGTGAGGAAAAGGAGAACCCAGGCGCCTTTCTTACCTCCGACTGCCGCGGCAACCTGCGCCGTATCCACCAGGAGTTCCAGGACGCGCATGACGGGTTGCACCTGCGCCACGGCACCGAGCCGGAAATGATGTGGCTGACCCGGGATGCGGAGGGCAAGCCCAGCGGCGGTTTCTCCAAGCCTTACTGCTACCACATAGACCAGTTTGAGAGCCTGCGCCCAGTATTCCTGCGGGCGATCGAGTATTCCCGCGCCATGGGGCTGGACATGATCCAGGGCGACCACGAGGATGCCCCAGGGCAGTTGGAGCTCAATTTTACCTTCGACGACTGTCTGCGAACCTGTGACCGGCTGACGACGTATCGCCAGATCTGCGCCCAGGTCGCGCGTGAGCACAATTTGATCGCTTGCTTCATGTCCAAACCTTTCATGGGCGTTTCCGCCAGCGGTTGCCACACCAACATCTCCCTGTGGACCGGCGGCCAGGAGAAGGTCAATCGGCTGGACAATGATCCGTTGCCGGGCATGGAGGGAAATTTCACCTACTTCGAGGCTGGAGAAAATAAGTTCTCCCCGGAGGGTGCAGACCCGCAGATACCAGGGCAAATTGGTCTGTACGCGATTGGCGGCGTCATGGAACATCTGGACGCCCTGACCGCGCTGGGCTGCTCAACCGTAAACTCCTACCGACGCCTGTGGGATACCGGCTTTTGGGCGCCCGTGTACAAGGACTGGGGATACCAGAACCGCACCACGGCGTTGCGCATATCGGCGCCAGGGCGTTTCGAATACCGGGCTGTGGACTCAATGGTAAACCCCTACCTGCTCTGCGCCGGCCTGCTGCGATCTTTCGCAGACGGCATTGCTCGCAAAATCGATCCCGGCAAACCCGAGACCCGCAATATCTACGAGGCTATGGAACAGGGCAAGCAGATCAAGAAACTGCCGATGTTTCTGGGCGAGGCCTTGGACCGCCTCGAACAGGACGAAACGATACGCCAGGCGCTACCGGGCGACATGTACCGGGTGTTTATGCACTACAAACGGGATGAGTGGGAAAAATATATGGCCACCGTAACGCAATGGGATGTGGACACCTACATAGACTGTCTGCCGTGACGGAGCCTGCCGCCCGGCGGGCCGGCGGCGGGGCAGGCCGGGACACCAGTGAAGAAATCCCCGGCGCGCCCATAGCGGATGCTGTTGCGACGCGCCTGCGGGAGGATTTTATCGGCTGGCAGTGTCGCATCCGGCAATATGCGATGCGGCGGCAGGGGGGGCGGCCCTCGCCGGGCATGACCCCCGCCCTCGTCGTGGATGGCGAGGAGCTGGCGCGGATCGTCGTGCTGTTGAATCGCCGCGACTCGGAAGAGCTGGCCCTGGAGTTTCGCTTCCTGTTTCAGCGCACCCACGACCAGGAGCGGCGCCGCGCCGACGTCGTCGCGGCGATGGCCGCCAGTTTCTTTCAGCAACCCGGCGAATTCTCAGACACTCTGAGCGCTTTGTTCTTTCCCGGCTTCGGCCCGTTCAAGCGCCTGCTCGGCGGCGGCGCCGTCGGCCTGCGATTCGAGCAGCATAATCGCCGTTACTGCCTGCCATGTGCCGTGCGCCGCTTGGACGAAGGCCACTCGCTCTACCGCTTCGCTTACTGGCATAATCTGTTGTTCAACCCCAATATTCCTCCCGGGATCAGCGTTCTCGCCTTTGCGCCCGACTGGGCAGGCGCCACCGCCGGCCTCGCAAACGCGGGGCGCGAGTGAGCGCCGTGTCCGCTACCGGGGGTTGCCTGTGCGGCGCTGTACGTTACCGGGCGCCGCGGGCATCCCTGCAAGGCATCGTTATTTGCCACTGTGGCC
>JAPPPX010000044.1 GCA_028817305.1 Gammaproteobacteria bacterium
GGACTCGGCGGTGACCAGCAGCAGGTCCCGTTGCCGCAACTGCCGCCCCAGCCGCTCGGCCAGCTCCGTCAGCGCGGCAAATTCCGGGGGCGCCATTGCCATGCGGATTCCCATGTAGTCCCTTGCACCGCCCTGCCGCCCTGCTGCCCTGGCGCTACGCCGCGCCCGGCTGTCCCGGCGCGGGGCCGCGCCGGCGGCGGAAGAAGTCCTGCAACAGGGCCGCGGCTTCGTCGGCCAGCAGTCCGCCCCGCACCCGCGGGCGGTGGTTCAGCCGCGCATCGCCCAGCACGGTCAGCACGCTGCCGGCCGCCCCGGCGCGCGGGTCGGCGGCGCCATACACCACGCAGGCGACGCGGGCATGAACCAGGGCGCCGGCGCACATGGCGCAGGGCTCCAGGGTGACGTACAGCGCCGCGCCGGGCAGACGGTAATTGCCGAGCGCGGCCGCCGCCTGGCGCAAGGCGACGATCTCGGCGTGGGCGGTGGGGTCGTTCGCCCGCACTGGGCGGTTCCAGCCTTCGCCCAGACAGCGCCCGTCGGCGACGACGACGGCGCCCACCGGCACCTCGCCCTGTTCGGCGGCGCGCCGGGCCAATTCCAGGGCGCGGCGCATCCAGCGCGCGTCCGGCGCCGTCGCGGGGCTGCGCTCCAGGGTCTGCCGTCGCGCGTTTTCGCCGCTCGCGCTCATCTCATGCTCAGCCATCCTGGCGCCGGCGCCCGCACGCCGCATCCGTTCTTGCCATCACTCCCCCCTGGAGGGGGAGTCGCAGCAGCCACGCCGACAGGCGTCGGCTGCCGCGGTGGGGGGAAAGGCACTTGCGCCACTCGTACAGGAGGGGGCTGAAGCAGACGCCGATATTCACCCCCCACCGGCGCGACTTCGGGCTGGCGCCCTCGTCTTGCCGACTCCCCCTCAAGGGGGGAGTGATGGGAGGAGTCCGTTGGCGCTAACAAGCCCTGCAAGCCCTGCAAGCCCTGGTCCGCTTCCACGCGCCTATTCCCACTCGATGGTGGCGGGCGGCTTGCTGGATATGTCATAGACGACCCGCGACAGCCCGGGCACCTCGTTCATGATGCGCGCCGACACGCTCTCCAGCAGCTCGGCGGGCAGGCAGGCCCAGTTGGCGGTCATGAAGTCGTCCGTCTGGACGGCGCGCAGGGCGACGACATGTTCGTAGCGGCGCTCGTCGCCCTGCACCCCGACGGCGCGCACGGGCAAAAACACCGCAAATGCCTGGCTCAGGCGCTGGTACCAGCCGCTGCGGCGCAGTTCTTCGAGGAAGATATGGTCTGCCCGCCGCAACAATGCCAGATGCCCGGGCCGCACTTCTCCCAGCACCCGCACGGCCAGCCCCGGGCCGGGGAAGGGGTGGCGGGAGAGCCACTCGGGCGGCAGGCCGAGATGGGCGCCCAGCCTGCGCACCTCGTCCTTGAACAGTTCCCGCAGGGGTTCGATCAGCGGCAGGCGCATCCGTTCGGGCAGTCCGCCCACGTTGTGGTGGGACTTGATCAGCTTGGCCTTGCCGGCGGCCGCGGCGGCGGACTCGACGACGTCGGAGTAGATCGTGCCCTGGGCCAGCCAGGCGGTGCCGCCGGTCTCGCTCAGCAGGCCGTCGGCCACCTGCTCGAATGCCTCGATGAAGCCGCGGCCCACGATGCGGCGCTTCTCCTCCGGGGCCTGTACGCCTGCCAGGGCGTCCAGAAATTTCTGCGCGGCCTCGACCCGGCGCACCGGCAACCCCAGGCGGTCGGCGAAGGCGGCCATGACTTCGTCGGCCTCGCCCAGGCGCAGCAGGCCGTTATCCACGAACACGCATTGCAGGCGCTCTTCCCCCAGCGCCCGGTGCAGCAACAGCGCGGCGACGGCGGAATCCACGCCCCCGGAGAGGGCGTGCAGCACCTTGTCCCGCTCGCCCACGCGGGCGCGGATCTCCTGGATCGTCCGCTCGGCGATATGCCCCGGCGTCCATTCCCTCTTGCAGCCGGCAATCTCGTAGAGGAAGCGGCGCAGGATCGCCTCGCCCTGCCGGGTATGGGTCACCTCGGGGTGGAACTGCAGGCCGTACAGGCGGCGCGATTCGTCGGCCATGGCGGCAACCGGAGAATCCGCCGTGGAGGCGATGACCTTGAAACCGGGGGGCAGCTCGCTGACCCGGTCGCCGTGACTCATCCACACGTCCAGCAGGCCGTGACCCTGTTCGTTGCCGGCGTCCTGGATGCCGCGCAGGAGGCGGGAATGGCCGCGGGCGCGAACCCGCGCCGGCCCGAACTCGCGGCGCCCGGCGGCCTCCACGCCGCCTCCCAGCTGCGCCGCCATAGCCTGCATCCCGTAGCAAATCCCCAGTACCGGCACGTCCAGGCGGAATACGGCTTCCGGGATGCGCCCCGCCGCCGGCGCGGCGGCGGAACCCGGCCCGCCCGACAGGATGACGGCCCGCGGCCGGAAGCCGGCGATCCGCTCGTCCTGCCAGTCGCCGGGATGAATCTCGCTGTAGATCCCCGCCTCCCGCACCCGGCGGGCGATCAGTTGGGTGTACTGGGAACCGAAGTCCAACACCAGCAGCCGCTGCCGGGGAACGGCGGCGGGTTCGGGCACGGCGGACACGGCAGGCGGGAGGCCCTAGTCCAGGCGGTAGTTGGGGGCTTCCTTGGTGATCGCCACGTCGTGCACGTGGCTCTCCCGGATGCCCGCCGTGGTCAGCCGCACGAAGCGGGCATCGGAACGCAGCGCCTCCAGGTCGCGGCAGCCGGTGTAGCCCATGGCGGCGCGTACGCCCCCCACCAGTTGCTGCAACAGCGGCGCGAGGCCGCCCTTGTACGGCACCCGCCCCTCGATGCCCTCGGATACCAGTTTGTCCCTGTCGTGCTGAAAGTAGCGGTCCGCGGAACCGTGCAGGCTGGACATCGCGCCCAGGGAGCCCATGCCCCGGTAGGACTTGTAAGAGCGGCCCTGGTACAGCTCGAGCTCTCCCGGCGCCTCCTCGGTGCCGGCGAACAGGCCGCCGATCATCACGCTGTACGCCCCCGCGGCGATGGCCTTGGCGATGTCGCCGGAGAAGCGGATGCCGCCGTCCGCGATCAGGGGCAGGTTGCGCTTGGCCAGGGCGCGGGCCACGGCCGCCACGGCGGAGATCTGCGGCACGCCCACGCCGGTCACTACCCTGGTGGTGCAGATGGAGCCCGGGCCAATCCCTACCTTGACGGCGTCCGCGCCGGCATCGGCCAGGGCCAGGGCGCCCTCCGCGGTGGCGACGTTGCCCGCCATCAGGGGAATGTCCGGGTAATTGCCGCGCACCCAGCGGGTCATGTCGAGTACGCCCTTGGAGTGCCCGTGGGCCGTGTCCACTACCAGCACGTCCGCGCCGGCCTCCACCAGCGCCGCCGCCCGCTCCCGGTCGCGCTCGCCCACCCCCACCGCCGCCCCCACGCGCAACTGCTCGGCCGCGTCTTTGCAGGCATTCGGATATTCGCGGGACTTCTGGATGTCCTTGACGGTCACCAGGCCGCGCAGCCGGAATTCGTCGTCCACGATCAACACCTTCTCGATGCGGTTCTGATGCAACAGGCGCATGATCTCCGCCTCGCTGTCCTGTCCCTCGCGCACGGTGATCAAGCGTTCCCGCGGCGTCATCACGGCGGATACCGGGTTCTCGTGGCGGGTCTCGAAGCGCAGATCGCGGTGGGTGACGATGCCGACCAGGCGCCCGTCGTCAATCACCGGGACGCCGGAGATGCTGTGCGTGCGGGTCAGTCGCAGCACTTCGCCGATGGTGGTGTCCGGCGGCACGGTGAAAGGGTCGCGGATCACGGCGCTGGCGAATTTCTTGACCGTGCGCACCTGTTGCGCCTGGCTCTCGGGGCTCATGTTCTTGTGGACGAAGCCGATGCCGCCCGCCTGCGCCAGGGCAATGGCCATCGGGGCCTCGGTCACCGTATCCATGGGCGCCGAGACCAGGGGGATGTTCAGAACGATGTCGCGCGCCAGCCGCGACTCCAGGCGCACCCCGGAGGGCAGCACTTCGGTATATGCCGGCACCAGCAGCACATCGTCGAAAGTCAATCCCTGCTCGAAATTCTCCATAGTCCGCTGCACCGGCGACGGCGGCGCCGCAAAAGCCCTCTGGAGACCCATTATAAGTATGCGCCGTTTCCCCGTAAAATAGCCCGATGGAAGAGCACCCGCAGCGGCTTGCGGACATCGGCGAAGAACCGGGCGGCGGCGAACCCGGCGGCAGCGCCGGGGCGGCGCTTACGGTCAGCCAGCTGAACCAGCGGGCGCGGCGGGTGTTGGAGGACGGCTTCGCCGCGCCGCTGTGGGTGGAGGGGGAATTGTCGAACCTGGCGCGCCCCGCCTCCGGGCATATCTACTTTACCCTCAAGGACGGCGCGGCGCAGGTCCGCTGCGCCATGTTCCGGGGCCGCAACCGGGCGCCATCCGCCTTCGCGCCCCAGGAGGGCATGATGGTGCTGGCGCGCGGGCAGGTCAGCCTCTACGAATTGCGGGGCAGTTACCAGCTGATCGTGGACGAGCTGCAGGCGGCGGGCGACGGGGCGCTGCACCTGGCCTTCGAGGCCCTCAAACGCAAACTCGCCGCCGAGGGGCTGTTCGCCGAGGAGCGCAAGAAACCGCTGCCCCCCTTCCCGAACGCGGTGGGGATGATCACCTCCCCCAGCGGCGCCGCGATCCGGGATATGCTGAGCGTGATGCAACGGCGCTTTCCCCTGGCGCGGATCATCCTGTATCCGGCCGCCGTGCAAGGCCGGGAGGCGGTGCCGGCGCTGGTGCGGATGCTGGCCCTCGCCGACCAGCGCCGCGAGTGCGACCTGTTGCTCCTGGCGCGCGGCGGCGGCTCGCTGGAAGACCTGTGGGCCTTCAACGAGGAGGCGGTGGCACGCGCCATTCATGCCTGCCGGCTGCCGGTCGTGACCGGGATCGGGCACGAGATTGACTACACCATCGCCGACTTCGTCGCCGACCAGCGGGCGCCCACTCCCTCGGCCGCCGCCGAGATGGTCAGCCCGAATCAGCGGCAATTGCTGCTGGACCTGGCCGAGTCCCGGTCGCGCTTGCAGGAGCTGACGACACTGTGCATCGAGGGGGGGCTGCGGCAACTGCGCGGCTTGTGGCAGCGGCTGCGGCGCCCGGACATACGCCCGTTGCAGCAACGGCTGGACGAGCTGTCGCCGCGCATGGATCGGGCCTGGCGGCAAGTGACGCTGGGGCAGCGGCGCTTGCGCTTGGCCGAGACCGGGCGCCGGCTGCAAGCGCTGAGCCCGCTGCAATATCTGCACACGCAACGGCAGAACTGCCGCTGGCTGGCCCAGCGCCTGCGACGCGGCTGGCAGCAGGATCTGGAGGCGCGGCGCAACCGATTGCGCCAACATGGCCGCACCCTGACCGCCATCAGCCCGTTGCGGGTGCTGGAACGGGGCTACGCGATCGTGAACCGCGACCCGGACGGCCCGGTCGTCAACCGGGCCGGGGCATTGCGGCCCGCCGAGCGCATCCGCATCCGCTTCCACCGGGGCGCCGCGCAGTGCACGGTGGACAAGCTGCACGAATAGCCTGTGCGCCGCCCGCGGTGCGGGGCAGCGCAAGACAAGACGGCGAAACGCGGGGAATCCATTTTTGAGTGGTTTTGCCGTCAAGCAGTTTTTGACGTCATCCCGGTCCTGCCTGTCATTCCGACCTCCTCCATGTCATTCCGGCGAAACAGGCTGTGTAAAAACTCCGAAAATCCAGAGCCGTGCGAAAAACTACCCACTGGCACGGCAAATATCCGCCATTCTGAAGGGAATCAGAGTTCCTGATGTTTACGTAAAATTTGGATTGAGGCGGGATTATGCGGGATATAGAGGGATTAGGCGGGATAGGTGATGCTGATAGGTGATTGACGATCTGGCTAAATTTGGAGGGATATCGGGGTTTGAATCATAGATCTTGATGCTTACGTAAATTTTAGGGGGCAGCGGTGGTTAGTTTTTAAGCAGGTGATAAATGGCAAGCAATCTTCTCTTAATTGGTCATTTATGACCGTCTTGTCTGCCGGCGGGAGCCGGTCTTCGCGCGGTCTTTGCGGAGCGCTGGGTCAGGAGCGGCTATCGAGGGCGGCGTCGAGGTGGCGGCGGAAGATATCGAGTGCGGTGGATTCGTCGGCAGGGCTGAGGCCCAGGAAGGGGCGGGCGGGGATGTTTCGGCTGGTGTCGCCGAGTTGGTGGGTGGCGCCGTAGATTTCGTTGGTGCCGACGGCGAGGGTGTGGGCATCGAGGAGCTGCCAGCGCAGGTTGTCGCGGAGGTTGCCGGATAGCAGGAGGATGCGATCCTTGTGTCGAGGCTTGCGGGCGCGGTACTTGGGCGAGAGCGGCGCCCAGGGCGAGCCGTCGGGGGCTTGCTGGGGGCCGAAGCGGTCATAGGTGCTTTGCAGCAGGACCTCGCCCAGTTCTTCCAGGGCGGGGCGGGGGTCGGCGGCGGCGGCGGCGAGGCGATTGAGGGCTTGGCGTATGTGCTTCTCGCGGACGTGGATGCGGACGCCGGCCATGCTTAGATTAAGCAGCTGAGGCCGGTGCCATCCGGGTCGTGCAGCGCCTCGATCGCGCGGAGCTGATCGAGCTGCTCCTGCGGAGCCTTGGGGAAGTGCGGCTTGAGGATATCCGGGAGCCTGTAGCCGGCATCCCGAATCAGGATAGACATGTCGCTGTAGTTTTTGAGAGGCTCCTTGCTGAAGCGATGTCTGAGGTCGGCGTCGCGGGCGGTGGTATGTTGAGTTAGCGTACGGGTGCTCTTTTCGATGCGGGCGGGATATCTAAGGATGTCCCGCGCCGCAGGCCCCGTGACGGTGCCAGCTTTCGGGTCCCAGTCCACCCAAGTGTCCGGCTGGGGCGGTATGGACGGGAGCGTTAATGTGAGGCGAATAACTGCCATGCGGACACTATAAGTCGGTGGCGCGGAAACCGTCAAGCAGGCCCAGATGGTGCAGGAACACCTGGCGGCGCCGGGCGGCATGAGCAGGGAGCTGATGCCGCTGCTCGATGCGCGCGGCATTGGTCATTGAGATTAGATTTTGCAGGCGGCGAAGATCAGCAGGGCGACAGTGAGACAAATCCAGAAGGGCCAGATGGCAGGCAGCCACAGCAGCCCGCACAGACCACCGACAAGGATGCCCGTCCACGCGGCCAGGGCGAGCATGGTTCGCTTGGGGTCCAGCCCCAGAAAAACGAGAAACAGCCACTCCATAAAGCCGAGTATAGCAACAAATGCCTAGCCCGGATATTGCACGAAGGGGATAGCGAAACGGCGGAAAATCCCCGATAATGTAAGCAGTTAAACCCAAACACCAGGGAGGTTCCGCCGTGACAGAATGTTACCCCAATCGCAT
>JAPPPX010000065.1 GCA_028817305.1 Gammaproteobacteria bacterium
GAATCTACCCTCCATGGCGGGGTGGGAATCGTTTCCCCTCGATTGCGTAACGGCTTGCGGAGCGGGCGGGCGGTTTCGGCGCTGCGCCGGGCGCCTGCCGCCGCTATCCGTCGCTTGTCCGGGCCGCCGGCAACAGGCGGCCCAGGGCCTGTCCCATGCGTACCGGCGCGTCGCTACGGCAGGACCGCTCCCATATCACCTTGCCCGGCGGGAACAGCAGGATCGCCGTAGAGCCGAAGTGAAAGCGCCCCAGTTCCTGGCCGCGATCCCGCCACGCCTCCGCGGGCGGGGGGCGCCAGGGCTCGGGACTGCGCGGCGCCTGCGGCAACCTGCCCGTCCAGACGGTTTCCATGCCGCCCACGAAGAGCGCCCCCACCATGATCGCCGCCATTCGTCCCGCCGCCGTGTCGAACAGCAGGACCAGGCGCTCGTTGCGCGCGAACAGCCGCGGGATTGCCCGCATGGCAGGGCCGTTTACGGCGAACAGGCTCCCGGGCACGTGCAGCAGTCCCTCGAGTCGGCCCGCCACCGGCATATGCACCCGGTGGTAGTTGCGCGGCGCCAGGTAGAGGGTGGCGCAACTGCCGCCGGTAAAGGATTGCGCCCACTCCGGCCGGCCGGCGAATAGTTCCGACAGGGGAAGGCGGTGTCCCTTCGCCTGCGGCAGTTGATCCTCGTCCATTCGCTCTATGCATTGACGCGCGACACCGTCCACCGGCGAGATCACCGTGCGCTCGTCGCCGGCCAGGGGACGACAGCCGCTCTTGAGGGGGCGGACGAAAAACTCCGCGAAGCTGGCATAGGCCGCCGGGTCGGAGGGCTGGGATTCTTCCATGTTGACCCGGAAGGCGCGGATGAAGACCCGGATCAGCAGCGCCTTCCACGGGCGCCAGCGCCAGCGCGCCAGCAGGCCGCCGCAACGGGTCAATAGCCCTTGGGGCAGCAGGTATTGAGGCAGGACGCACAGCCGGTCCCATATGGAAGCGGCCTGTTCCCCCGCGGGACTTGCTTGCCGTTCCTCCGGCATACGCGCTCCTCAGCTGGCGCTCCTCAGCCGGGGCGGCGTTCCCGGTAGGAGCGGATGGCCTCCAGCCGCCCGCGCAGTTGCTCGGCGCGGTGCGGCGGCGGCAGTACGGCCAGCAGGCGGGCTCGCGGATCGATCAGGAACAGGGAGGAGGTATGGGCGGCGCCGCCCTGGATGCCGAATTGCCCGCTCAGGCGCCGCAGCTGGGCATCGTCGCCCGTCAGGCCCAGCAGGCGGGGATGCAGGTTTGTCAGGTAATTCGCCAGCCGTTGCGGGGAGTCGCGCCCGGGATCCACGGAAACGAATAAGGTTTGCAAGCGGCCCCCGTCCCCGTTGTCCTCCGTCATGCGGAGCAGGCGGCCCAGCTCCGCCGCCGTCGGCGGGCATATGTCCGGGCAGTGCGTGTAGCCGAAGAACGCCAGCGTCCAGCGCCCCCGCAGCCGCTCCAGGCCGAAACGGCCGCCGCTGGAGTCCTCCAACTCGAAGGGAGACAGCGGCTTGGGCGGGGACAGCAAGGTCTGCGCCAGCCGGGCATCCTGCGCCTGCCGGTCCAGGTAGGCCACGGCCCCCGTCCCGGCCGCGGCCAGCAGGACGGCGGCGGCAAGGAACCGCGGCAGGAAATGTCTTATGCGCATGCCGCCAGGCTCCCGCAAACCGCCGCTAGGCCCTGGCCCTGCCGGCCTTGTTCGCCTCGCCGACCTCGGCGAGGCGGCCCGTCTTGACGTCGTAGATGTAGCCGTAGATGGCGATCCCGGGGGGCACCAGCGGATGGTTTCTGATGCGGCTCACGTCTTCGACCACGCTCGCGGCGTTATCGGAGAAGCACAGCCAGTTAATGTATTGGCCTTCCGTAGAGCCGGGGCCGCCGCCCGGATCGTGCCAGCCGCTGTCGTCCGCCCGGGCCTGCTTCAGGCTGCTGGCCAGCAGCCCGCGCATGATCTCGTCGTTAAAGGTCTCCATGCCGCATTCCGTGTGGTGGATGACGAACCACTCCCGCGTACCCAGCAGCTTGTACGAAATGACCAGCGAGCGGATCGCGTCGTCGCTGGCCCGGCCCCCGGCATTGCGGATGATGTGCGCGTCGCCCTCGGCCAGGCCCGCGCACTTGGCCGGGTCCAGCCGCGCATCCATGCAGGTGAGGATGGCGATGCGCTTTCCTGGCGGTATTGGCAGCTTGCCCTTGTCGCCGAAATCGGCGGCGTAGGCATCGTTTGCCGCCAGCATGTCTGTCACTGCTTTGCTCATCGTGCTGTCTCCGTTATCGCCCCGGCGGGGAGCGCCCGGTACAGTGTACCGAAAGATCGCTTGCCCCGTCTGTCTTACGCTGCATCCCCCGCCCCCGTCAGCGGTCGAATACGACTCGAAAGCCCAGGGCGGGAGAGCGGTAGCCGGGCGGCGCCTCATTGCTGAAGCTGGCCCGCGCGGTCTCCTTGCCGG
>JAPPPX010000010.1 GCA_028817305.1 Gammaproteobacteria bacterium
AGCGCGAAGCGCGCGCTTTATACGCTGGATTCCCGCCTGCGCGGGAATGGCGAGGTGGGGGCATGGGAGTGGCGGAGTAGGCTTTATTCGCTGGATGCCCATAGGGTTTTTGCACAGACTGTTTCGCCGGAATGACAGAAAAAAAGCGGGAATGGCGGGGAGGGAGTCTTTTCCCCTTCGATTGCGTAACGGTTGGCGGTGCGGCGCCGGGCCTTTGCCGCATTTTAAGGGGCGTTTAAGGGGCGCTTCAGGACAGGCCGGACAGGGCCATGCTTAAAAGGCCCAGCGTGATCAAAGAGATGGGCAGTCCGCGAAAAGGCGCCGGCAGATCCGTCTCCGTGGCGCGTTCGCGCAGGCCGGCGAACAACAGCAGCACCAGGGCGAAACCCAGGCCGTAGCCCAGCCCGCCCCAAAGACTGTAGAAAAACCCTTGCGGCTCGCCGGTATGGAGCAGCACGACGGCGAGCAGGCCGGAATTGACCAGGGCCAGGGGCAGCAGCACGGCGTAGGACTCCTTGCCGTGCCGGCGCAACGCCCGCTGTGCCGGCGGCACGGCCAGCGCCAGCAGCGGCATCAGCAGCAGCGGCAACAGCGCCTCCAGCCCCAGGGGCAGCAGGAGCCAGGCATGCAACAGGTGGCCCAGGGCGCTTGCCGCGAGCATCATGACGACGGTTGCCGCGGCCAGGGGCCGGACGACGTCCATGCGCCGGCTTCCGGCCTCCACCACATAGGCGCCGGCCATGTGGTTCAACACCAGGTTGTCCGCCAACACCATGGCCAGGAGCAGTTCGATCATCCGCGCCGCCGCCGCGCCGTCCCTGTTGCCGCCGGATGGGCCGGGACGGCGCTCACCGGACCTTCATCCCGGGTTGCGCGCCCGCGTCCGGGGACAGCAGGAAGATCTCCTGGCCGTCGCCGGCGGCCAGGATCATGCCCTCGGAAACGCCGAAGCGCATTCGCCGCGGCGCCAGGTTGGCCACTACGATAACCATTTTCCCCGGCAACGATTCCGGTTCGTAGGCGCGCCTGATGCCTGCCAGCACCGTGCGCTGCCCGTCGCCCAGGTCCAGTTGCAGGCGCAGCAGTTTGTCCGCGCCGTCCACGCGCTCTGCCTCGACAATGCGCGCCACCCGCAGGTCCAGGCGGGCAAAGGCCTGAATGTCTATGGTCGGCGTCTCCGGGGACGGCGAGGGCCGGTCCGCGGCCTGCGCCGGTCGCGGGGCGGCGGGCGCCTCCGGCCGTTCCGGGGCGGGCGCCTTTGCCGGCGTCTCCTCCGGCCCCGCTGCGACCGCCAGCATGGCCGCGGCGTCTTGCGGGCGCACGCGGCGCAACAAGGGCCGGAACGGCCGCAACCGCTGCGCCGGCAACGGCCGCGCCGCGTCCTGCCAGCGCAGCGGCGGCACGGCGAGGAACTCTTCCGCTCTCTCGGCCAGGGCCGGCAATACCGGCTTCAGGTAGATCGCGAGCTGGCGAAAGCAGTTGATCCCCATGCTGCAGATGCGCTGCAACTCCGGGTCGGTGGGGTTTTCTTTTGCCAGTTGCCAGGGCCTGCGGCGGTCTATGTACCGGTTGACGCTGTCGGCGAAGCGCATGACCCGGCGCATCGCCTGCCCGTACTCGCGGCCCTCGTAGGCGGCGGCGATGGGCTCGGCGGCCTCGGCGCCCTCCCGAAACAGCGCCTCGTCGGCCAGCTCCGCCGTCGTCTGTCCCGCGAACCCGTCCGCCAGCAGGCGGGCGCAACGGCTGGCGATGTTAACCACCTTGCCGACCAGGTCGGAGTTGATGCGCTGGCTGAAGTCTTCCAGGTTCAGGTCTATGTCGCCGGTGCCGGCATCCAGCCGGTAGGCGAAGTAGTAGCGCAGGTATTCCGGGTCCAGATGCTCCAGGTAGGCGCGCGCGGTGATGAAAGTGCCGCGCGACTTGGACATCTTGTGGCCGTTTACGGTGAGAAAGCCGTGCACGAACAGGGAGTCCGGCAGCCGCAGGCCGCTGCCGCGCAGGACGGCGGGCCAGAACAGGCCGTGGAAGTACATGATGTCTTTGCCGATGAAGTGGTACAGCTCGGTGTCGCCGCCAGGGCGCAGGAAGGCGTCGAAGTCCAGCCCCTCCCGCTCGCACAGGTTGCGCAGGCTGGCCAGGTAGCCGACCGGCGCGTCCATCCATACATAGAAGTACTTGTCCTTGGCGCCGGGGATGCGGAAGCCGAAGTAGGGCGCGTCCCGGGAGATGTCCCACGCCTCCAGCCCGGTGGCGAACCACTCCTCCAGCTTGTGGGCGGTCTCGGGCTGCAAGCGGCCGCCGCCGACCCACTGCCGCAACATGGGTTCGAAGGCCGGCAGGTCGAAGAAGTAGTGCTCGGACTCGCGCTCTACCGGCGGTTGCCCGGAGAGTACGGACACAGGCTCCAGCAATTCCGCCGCGTTGTAGGTGGCGCCGCAGGATTCGCAGTGGTCGCCGTACTGGTCGGGCGTACGGCACTTGGGGCAGAGTCCCCGGATAAAGCGGTCCGGCAGGAACATTTCCCGCACCGGGTCGTAGGCCTGGCGTATGGTCCGCCGCAGGATATGCCCGTTCTCCTGCAATCGGCGGTAGATGTCCTCCACCAGGGCGCGGTTTTCCGGGGAGTGGGTGCTGTGATAGTTGTCGAAGCGAACGGCGAAGTCCTGGAAATCGGCGAGGTGCTCGCGGTGAAAGCGCGCGATCAGCTGTTCCGGCTCGATGCCTTCCTCCTGGGCGCGCAGCATGATGGGGGTGCCGTGGGCGTCGTCGGCGCAGACATACAGGCAGCGGTGGCCGCGCAGCCGCTGAAAGCGCGCCCAGATGTCGGCCTGCACATACTCGACCAAGTGGCCCAGGTGGATCGGGCCGTTGGCATAAGGCAATGCGCTGGTGATTAGGATGTCGCGCCGGCTGTCGCGTTGCTTGCTGCGTTTTTTGCCTGCCATGGCAGGGGGTTCCTCCGCGCCTTCGGGGGCGGCCGTATCCGCCGTGTCCGCACCGGCCCGGTCACCGGCTGCGTTCAAGCCTTAGGTCCGGCGTGTCCGGGCCGGATCCGGGCCGCGCCCGGGGCCGCATCCCAAGGTCCGTATCCCAGGGGCCGCATCCCAGGGGCCGGTGCAACGGTACCAGATTGTGCCGGGGTGCTGCCAGTACGGTTTGCCGCCGATCTCTCTACGGCGCGGGATTTAGGGTAAGATACCAGGCAAGCGCAGTATGGGGCTGTAGTCAATGAGCGATGCGATTCGCAAGCAGGCGGAGTCCGTGTTGGCGGGGTTCCAGGAACCCTACCTGGGTTGCGACTTGGTCTCGGCACGGACGGTCAAGGAAGTGACCGCTGAAGAAGGGCGGGTACGAGTGCGCCTGGGCCTCGGTTACCCTGCCGGCGATTGGGCGCCGGAATTGGAGCGGCGCCTGGCGGAAGAATTGCGGGCGCTGCCCGGGGTGGCTGGCGCCGAGGTGCAGGCGGCGATAGAAATCGTCCCGCATGTCGTGCAGCGCGGCACCAAGCGCCTGGCCGAGGTCAAGAACGTCATCGCCGTCGCTTCCGGCAAGGGCGGGGTGGGCAAGTCCACGCTGGCCGTCAACCTGGCCCTGGCCCTGCAGGCGGACGGGGCCCGCGTCGGCATCCTGGACGCGGATATCTACGGGCCCAGCCAGCCGCGCATGTTGGGTTGTCACGGCCGCCCGGATACCGTGGACGGCAAATCGCTGACCCCGCTGGTCAGCTACCGCTTGCAGTCCATGTCAATCGGCTACCTGGTGGACGAGGAGACGCCCACCATCTGGAGGGGGCCGATGGTGTCCTCCGCCTTGCAGCAACTGCTGAACGACACTGCCTGGGAGGGCCTGGACTACCTGGTGATTGACCTGCCGCCGGGGACGGGGGACATACAGCTTACGATGGCGCAGAAGATCCCGGTCAGCGGTTCGATCATCGTCACCACGCCCCAGGACATTGCCCTGCTGGACGCCCGCAAGGCCCTGAAGATGTTCGAGAAGGTGAAGGTCACCGTGCTCGGCATCGTAGAGAACATGAGCGTTTACATCTGCCCGCGGTGCGGCCACGAAGCGCGGCTGTTCGGGGAGGGCGGCGGCGAGCGCATCGCCAGGCAGTACGACGCGGCCCTGCTGGGCAGCGTGCCGCTGGACCCCGCGGTGCGCGATGGCGCGGACAACGGGCGCCCCACGGTGGCCATGGCGCCCGACTCGGAGCTTGCCGCCGGCTACCGCGAGATCGCGCGGCGGGCGGCCGCCCGGTTGTCCTTGCAGGCCAGGGACTACAGCGGCAGCTTTCCCCGGATCGTCGTGCAAGGCGGTCAGGAAGGCGCCCCGGGCGGCAGGATACGGAAAGAGGGGTAAAAAAAAGAGGTGCCGATCAAGTCCGACCGCTGGATTCGCAGCATGGCGGAGGAGCAAGGCATGATCGAGCCCTTCGAGCCCGGCCAGGTTCGGCGCCGCGGCGACGAGCGGGCCATCTCCTACGGCACCTCGAGCTACGGCTACGACGTGCGTTGCGCCGAGGAGTTCCGGGTGTTTACCAACATCAACTCCGCCATGGTCGATCCGAAGAACTTCGATGTCGGCAGCTTCGTGGAAGTGCGGAGCGAGGCCTGCATCATCCCGCCCAACTCTTTCGTCCTCGCCCGCACCATAGAGTACCTGCGCATTCCCCGCGGCATCCTGACCCTGTGCGTGGGCAAATCCACGTATGCCCGTTGCGGCATCATCGTCAACGTCACCCCGCTGGAACCGGAATGGGAAGGGCACGTGACCCTGGAGTTCTCCAATACCACGCCGCTGCCTGCCAAGATCTACGCCAACGAGGGCGTGGCCCAGGTGCTGTTTCTGGAGTCGGACGAGATCTGCGGAGTCTCCTACAAGGACCGCAAAGGCAAGTACCAGGGGCAGCAGGGGGTCACCCTGCCCAGGGCGTAGCGCCCGGCTATGGCGCCTGGGGCGCGGTCGCCGCAAGAGGGGCAGCCGGCGCCGCCTCCCTGCCAAGGCATCTTCCCGAAGGCATCTCCCAAAGACATTTCCCAAAGATATTTCCCTGAGCCGCATCGCTTCCAAAACCGCATCTCCGCAAACTGCATTCCCTGCCCATTGCGCTCCCGATGAGTTTCCTGCCGATCTTCCTGCGCCTCGAGGGCCGCGCCTGCCTGCTGGTCGGCGGCGGCGGGGTGGCCGCCCGCAAGGCAGAGCGCTTGCTGGCGGCCGGGGCGGCGGTGACGGTGGCGGCGCCTCGGCTGGGGGCGGAACTCGAACGGTTGCGCGCCGAGGGCCGCATTCGCCACCTGCCCGCGCCCTTCGAGCGGCGCCAGCTGCAGGGAATGACGCTGGCCATCGCCGCCACCGACGACCCCGAGGTCAATCGCCAGGTCTCGGATTGCGCCCGCGCCGCCGGGTTGCCGGTGAACGTCGTGGATTGCCCGGATCTTTGCACCTTTACCATGCCGGCATTGGTAGAGCGCCCGCCGCTGCGGGTCGCCGTAGGCACCGGCGGCGCGGCGCCCATCCTGGCGCGCCAACTGCGCGCCCGGCTGGAGAGCGAGCTGCCCGCCGCGTATGGACAGCTGGCGGAACTGGCAGGCAGCTTTCGGGAACGGGTGCGGGCGCGTTACGCCGACCCGCGCCGCCGCCGGCGCTTCTGGGAAGCGGCCCTGGAAGGGGCGCCGGCGGAGTTGGCGCTAAGCGGCAGGGTCGCGGAGGCGCGGCGCCGGCTGGAGGAGATGTTGCAAGCGGGTCGCGCGCCGGAGCGAGGGGAGGTCTATCTGGTCGGCGGCGGGCCGGGCGACCCGGATCTGCTCACCTTTCGGGCCTTGCGCCTGATGCAGCAGGCGGACGTGGCCATCTACGACCGCTTGGTCGCCCCGCCTTTGCTGGAGTTGGTGCGCCGCGACGCGAGGCGCATCTACGTGGGCAAGGGGCGGGACATCCATACCGTGCCGCAAGCGGAGATCAATGCCCTGATGGTGCGGCTGGCCCGGGAAGGCAACCGTGTGTTGCGGCTCAAGGGCGGCGACCCCTTTATCTTCGGCCGCGGCGGCGAGGAGATGGAGACGCTGGCCGAGGCCGGCGTCTCGTTCCAGGTCGTGCCGGGGATCACGGCGGCCTCGGGCTGCTCCTGCTATGCCGGCATCCCGCTGACGCACCGCGATTACGCCCATTCCTGCATCTTCGTCACCGGCCACCTGCGGGACGGATCGCTGGACCTGAACTGGGACGCGCTGGTGCAGCCGAAACAGACCATCGTCGTCTATATGGGGGTGCAGGCGTTGGAACCTCTGTGCCGGGAGCTGGTGCGGCGGGGCATGTCCGCGGCGACGCCGGCCGCCCTGGTGCAGCAGGGGACCACCGCCCGGCAGCGCGTCTATAGCGGCGACCTGGACACGTTGCCGGGGATTGCCAGGGAGCGGGAGGTGCGCCCGCCCAGCATGATCATCGTAGGCGATGTCGTGCGTTTGCGGCAGCGGCTGCGCTGGTTCGCCGCCGCGCCGCAGGAAGAAGATCGCGCCGGCGATTGAAGGGCCGGGCTGCGCTGTTGGCGCCCCGGAACATGTACTCCAAGCCGGGCCAGGCCAGCGCTGACCGGAAATTTTTGGGGCCAAATACTTCCAATGGGGTATTGCTCCATGCGCCGCTTGATACTACGATTCGACATATTCCTGTGAAAACGAGGCTTGAAACGTGACGGAAAAACACCGCCGCCTGGCGGCAAACCACAGGGCGAATAACCGCAAGGGCAAGCGCCTGGGACGAGGCCGGTCCCCAATGGACGACGTGCCGGCACAAGGGGCGGGCAGGATGCGGTTATGACGCAGGCGAACATGGAGTTACAGGCCGCGTTGCTGGACGCTGGCGCGAAGCCGGATCTGGCGGAGGCCGCCGCCGTGGCGGCTACTGTACAGGAGGCGGTGACGAAGGCGGACTTGGCGGCGCTGGAGCTTCGGATGACGCGCTGGGCGACGGGGCTGACGCTGGGGCTGGCGGGCGTGATGTTGGCCGGGCAAGCCGTGGCCGTCGCTGTGCTGGCCGCCGTCTTGGGCTAAGGGGCTAACGCGGGCTAACTCGCGGGCTAACTCGGAATCCCCTCGCTTTTAATCCCTTTTCCCCGGCTGTAACCCCCGGGGAGAGGGATGCTTGGACAGCGGCTTACTACGCCCCTTGCCCTCAGTCCCGCTGCAGCCGCAGCGCCACCGAGTTGATGCAGTAGCGCAGGCCCGCAGGCGGCGGCCCGTCCGGGAAGACGTGCCCCAGGTGCGCGTCGCAGGCGCCGCACAGCACCTCGGTGCGGAGCATGCCCAGGCTGTAGTCTTCCTCGGTGCGTACGCTTTCGCCGTCGCAGGGCGCGACAAAGCTGGGCCAGCCGGTGCCGGAGTCGAATTTCGCATCGGAGCGGAACAGGGCCGCGTCGCAACAGACGCAGCGATAGGTGCCGCGGTCATGGCAATCGTGGTATTCGCCGCTGCCCGCCGGCTCGGTGCCTTTCTCCCGGCACACGGCGTACTGTTGCGGGCTGAGCTGCTGCCGCCACTCGGCTTCTGTCTTGACGATCTTTACGGTTTTGCCCATCGCGCCTCCGTCGCCTCCGTGCGCGTCAGAGTATGTCAATCTCTCACGAGTTTGGTTGTAAGGTCTCAAGTAGATCATGGCCCTTACTGTGGCACATGGCTACATTCTGGTTCAGGGCATAGATCATTGAGTAACTTGCGCATATCTCCCATAAGAGAATAGCTTTTTACAAATTCTACAATATCTCTGTACCTGCTCCCTGCGGAGCGCTCGATACGGTGGCGGAATTGTTGCCTTATGAGATATTGATGATCAATGCATGTTTCAATGCAGCGACTTAATCCTGGAGCTCCATCAATTATTGTTCCTTTTGTCAGGGCATTTTCTTTTATATCAAGGCGTCGGCCAGTACCATCATGATGAACAAATTTTCTGAACAGGACTTTGAGTTGTTGAGCAGAAGGGCATGGAATTTCGATAGGCTCTTCATAGCCTGTTTCTTTTTCCAGCCAATTTATCATCTGTGTATAATCCTTTATTCGCGTATGTCCTATATACACCGACTCAAATCGCAGATTTTCAAATGTGGCATGCTCAAGGCTGTTTAGAGGAAGATCTGTAAATTTTGTCTCGGACAGATAAGCCCTTTCAAACCTGGATTCCTTGAGAGTACATTTCTGGAATTGAGCATGAGATAAGTCGCAATTACGGAATGAAGTCCCCGTCAGATCTATATTGTATATCTGTAACCCCTGCAAATTACGGTTTTCCATGAATTTGGCGCCACGTAGTAGGGTTTTTGAACTGGGTAATTTGCTGTTAAGAAGTATTTGGAGCAAATTTGCGAATCCTCTTTCTCTATCAGGTAAGGATTCTGTTTTAAGAGCCGTTATTATTTTGTCCCCTATTTTCGGGTTTTCAGCCAAGTGCCTCGCTAGATATTTGCACATGATAGAATTGGCGAAATCAACACGGTTGCTGAGATTGCTGGCTATTGTTTTGATCGGCTCTCTCCCCAATTTAGGTGCCATGCACTTCGCCGCTAAATATTCGGCGATTAATTCATGCTTGAAGCCGACTGTATCCCTATCAGCTCCATGGCTAAAAAGTGCGATCTGAATAAGGGATGTAATGGTATTATCTCTTTCATCCTTGGATAGATCCTGATTCAGGATTGCCTTTGCAAGCTCTTTTACCTCTTCACTTTGGATAGCTTGGAAATCGCTTTGATATGTATATAGTGCTACAGTTCCTAGCCACTCATAGAATTCTTCACGCCCGCCATGAAAATTATCGAAGGAAAAGAGTTCTTTTTCTTCGACCTCTCTTTGTTCTATTACATGTTTGACAGCATATTCCAGGACCTCAAGATTATTTGAAAAATTAAGTTTTTCCTTATTTTTCTTGTCTTTGAAAGCATCCAGAAGGATATTGCAGTAATAAGGGATGCCGGACAGAGCCTTCAATGGTTCTGGTTTGATCCTTTCTATAAATATTTTGGAAAGCGCACTGTCTCTTATACGTCGTTGAGCTAATTTCTTCTTTGATGATTCATTCCAATCGCACAGGCGGTACACTCGAATTGAGTTATCTTTTTCTGGAGGAAAGTCTTCAAGCAAACCGTAGACTCCTTTGCTTGACGTGAGTAAAGAATCTCGCATACAGATCAGAATATGGGCACAGCTGTGAGAAGCGGTCATTAGATCTAGAATATAATCAAAGAACTGTCTATCTCCAGTATACAGCTCATCAAGGCCATCGCAAAGCCAAGTTGTGTATCCGTTTACTAGCATCCACTCAAAAGTCTCTGGTTGAACTGATGCAGCAACCTCTGTCTTAATAAATTCGTTAATCAGGTCATGTGTTCGCAATGGTTTGTCTCTGAGGTATTCAGGAGTGAGGGGAATTGGCCGGCGAAACTTTTTTTGTCTTTTTTTATCTCTTTTAAAATCTCCGTATAATTTTGAAAATAGAGATCGAAACAGTTCAGATTTCCCTACTCCTGCAGGGCCGACGATTAGGTGTAGGCAAGGTTCGGTTTTAGAAGGCTGTTTGAACGCAGCATAAAGTGTTTTTCGCAAGTCTTCTTCAGTTCCGTCTTGCTCTTGATACTCACGGGAATATGGCTGAGGAATGTATGATGATGGGTCGGTTTTTTGTTGGAGCTCATTCATATTGGAGGCAGTTTTTGGAGATTCCTCTATCCGGTATGCTGCATCGAAGAACTGAACAGGGACAAGGATATTAACTCCGGCTTTTTTCATCTTTTCTCGGAAATCCATTGAGTATGCCTGAGTTGACTCTACGAGAATCGTACATCGGGCGTAAGGGTATTCAGATTTTTTGAGGTTGAAATCGGTTAAGAGTCTTGCCTCTCTGTTTCTTGCATTTTCTCCCGATTCTTGAAGGCTTGGTGGAGTCCATACTAGGTGCTTTTCTCTACTGGCAGCAAGACTTGCCCTATCGGCGCTAACTAATTCTCCGGATTCTTTTTTGATTTGGAAACCTGCCGACTCTAGATAGCCAGTCACGTGTTCTTGTAGGCTCATGGTAATTCCTTCCTACTCGCCTGTCCGACTTAGTCCGAGAAAGCTGCGTAACCAATTGAAAACAAAAGACTTTTTAAGGTGTCTTCGGTAGGTTCCCGCGACAATTTCACTTAAGAAATCGTAAGCAATGGTACGTTGAGGGAGAAATACTGTCAACATACTACTTGGGTTGGCGCTCCCTGATATGGATTCCCCAGCCCTTGCTGCCCCCTCAGTCCGCATCGCCGGGATCGCGCAGGCCCAGCACGATCCAGCCGGGCTCCGGCTTGAGCTCTTCGTCGGCATGGAAGACGCGCAACCGCCGGTTGGCATCCAGGGCGAACAAGGGGATGCAGGATTCGCCGAATTTTTCCCGGTAGTCGGCGAAACCGAATTCCTCGCTCAGGGGAGTGGCGCGAATCTCGGCCCCGCCACGCAGACGGGGCGCCAGGGTGGCGTAGGAGATTTGCTCGGCGAACAGGCGCCGCCCCCGGTGCCTGGCCGATACCCGGTGCTTGGCGCCGGGGGATTCGGGCGCCTGCGCGTCGGCGGCGGATTGCAGCTCGTATGCCTTGTCCGGCCCAAATTCGCGCCGGAAGCGCAGGGCGGCCAGGGCATTCAGGTGAGGGCGTCCCGACAGGGCCAGCACGTGCCCGAGCCCGCTGAGGTCCATGTTCTCTTCCGCGTGTTCGGACAGGGCGTTGCCGTAATAGACCGGCAACCCCTCCATGCGCGCCTGCCGGATATTGTCCCAGTCGCTGTCCGCCAAAAGGACCGGGATGCCCTGTTCGCTGAGGGCCTTGCCGATCCTGCGGCCTACGATGCCGCCGCCCAGGATCAGGGCGCCGCGGGGATCCGGTTCGGTTACGCCCAGCCAGGAGGCCACGGCGCCGGCGGTGAGTCCCTGCACGATCACCGTGAACAGGATCAATACCAGTACCAGAGGCACCAGCAGCCCGCCCTCGGCGTAGCCGATTTCTTCCAGGCGCAGGGCGAAGGCGGCCGATACCGCAGCCGCTACGATCCCCCGCGGGGAGATCCACGACAGCAGGGCGCGCTCCCGCCAGGAGAGGTCGGAGCCCCAGGTCGAGGCGGCTACGGAGACGGCGCGGATGGGAAATGCCAGCAGGCACAGGATGGCCAATGTTGCCCATCCCAGCTCCAGGAACGGGTCGAACTCGATCCGGGCGGCCAGCAGGATGAACAGGGTGGACACCAGCATCAGGCTGACGTGCTCCTTAAAGTGCGCGATGTCTTCCAGTTCCGCATCCGGCATATTCGCCAACGTGATGCCCATCAGGGTGACCGCCAGCAGGCCGGCCTCCTTTTCGATGGCGTCGGCGACGACGAACAAGGCGACCACCGCTGTCAGCACGAAGAGATTGCGCAGGTATTCCGGGATCAGACGGCGTTGCAGGACCCAGCCGGTGGCGGCGCCCGCGGCCAGCCCCAGCACGGCGCCGGTTGCCAGGATGGCGCCGAAGGCAAGCAGGGCGTCCGCGGTCGCGCCCCCGGGGGCGGCGCCGTAGCGGGCGGCGACAAAGTCGAATACCACCACCGCCAGCAACGCGCCGATGGGGTCAATTACGATTCCCTCCCAGCGCAGCAGGCGCGCCAGCCGGGCGGTAAGCCGCACCGTGCGCAGCATCGGTATGATGACCGTCGGACCGGTCACCACGGAGATGGCGCCGAACAGCAGGGCCAGCTCGCCCGGCAGGCCGCACAGGAAGTGCCCTGCCAGGGCGACCAGCAGCCAGGTCAGCAGGGCGCCGACGGTCACCAGATTGCGGACGACGGCGGTCAGCCCCCGGATCTGGTCGAAGCGCAGCGTCAGGCCGCCCTCGAACAGGATGACGGCGACGGACAGGGAAACGATCGGGAACAGCAGGTCGCCGAGCAGGGTGTCCGGGTCCAGGACTCCCGTTACCGGCCCCGCCAGGATTCCGCCGAGCAGCAGAAACAGAATGGCCGGCAGGCGCAGCCGCCAAGCCAGCCATTGGCAGGCGATCCCCAGAATGCCGATCGCCGCGAGAGACGGCAGTACGGTCTCGGCCAAGCGCGGTTCCCCTTATGCGGTTTATGCGGTTCGATGCGGTGTGACGCCGGGAGGGGGAGTGCGGCGCCGCCCCGGCCCGCCGCCGCTGGGGGACGATTCCGGCCCGCCCGTGCCCCTGTTGTCCGTGCCCCTATTCCTTGGGATCGGAGTCGTCCAGTTCCAGTTCCAGATCTACTTCGATTTCCGGCAGATCGAAGGCGAGCTTTTCCTCTTCCTGTTCCTGCGCTTCCGATTCCGCCGCCTCGCCCGGTTGCCGGTCCTTGGGCACCACCTGGATCATGAGCCCCTCGTCGTCCAGCGCCTCGTCGTCCGGCGCCGCCTCGTCGGCGGTTGCCGGCGCCGGCGCCGGTTTTGGGCGCGGTTTTGGGGGCGGCGGCACTGCCACGGTTGCATCCACTTTTTCCGTCTGTTGAATATGTTTTTGCAGGGCCTTCGTGGCGCTGCGCAGGATATTGCGCACTTCGCCGATGTTGTTTAGCAGCGTGTCGTTGACGTAAGACGCCGGGAACCAGGCGAATTCCTGTATGTCCTGGGGGGTGCCGTGTTTTTCCAGACCCTTGCCGTAGGTGGCCCGGCAGACGTAGTTGAGAAACCGAATCGCGCCATGGCGCGCCCCGTCGCTGCCCTTCAGGTTGAGCTGGCTCTTCCACACAGCGCCGGTCAGGCAGAACTTCGTCGCCTCGGCAGCGCCGATCGCCACTTCCTTATCGTCTTTGTCCCGCGCGAGGTAGTAGCGAGTCCAGCAGCCCTGTTGGTCGAAGATACGGGCGGTACCCTCCAGGATCTTCAGTATCTGTCGCTCGGCCTTTCCCGCCGTCAACGGCCCGTCTCCGTCGGCCGCCGGCAGGAGGAGCTCGTGGCTTCTGTTTTACGGGCGCCCTCCAGCATCGTCCTTTTCTTTCCTCGTTTTCCCCTGGGGAGAGAAGGATTCCTCCTCCGGCCACGCATTATATCTTATAAATCCGAATCGGATCGGGATGGCGCTCGCCGGCGGCGGCCGGTGACGGAGAGGGAAGGGGTGGGCGGCGCGCTGGCGGCCGGCAGGCGCCGCCGCAGCCCGGCTGGCGTGCGGGAGGCGGGGAGCAGGCGGGCCGCCGAGCATGGAGAAGGGGCGGGAAACGTGGTACGGTCAACTCCTCTTTGCAGGGCATGGTGCGCCATGCCGCCGATGGCGCCGCCATGGAGCGGGCCAGCGGTGTCGGGGAGGCGAGACGATGAAGATGAGCAAGCGGAACAAGGACGGGATTACGCCCCTGCGCATGGCGGCGCGGCAAAGCCAAGCCGATGTCGCGCGGCTCTTGCGCGCTGCCGGGGCGAAAGAGTAGCGGGCGCGGCAATGACACAGGCCAACATGGAACTGCTGGATGCGCTCCAGGACGCGGGCGCGTCGGATGACAAGGCCAGGGCGGCGGCGCAATAGGTGGCTGCCGTCGGGGACACGGCAACCAGGGCCGATATCGCGCAACTGGAGGCGCGGCTTACTTGGCGGATGGTCGGGCTGGTCGTGCCGGTGTATGTCTTGCTGGCGCTGGTGCTGGTGCGGCTCTCATGACGGCGGGCGCAGGGCGGGCGCGCATCTGGCGGGCGCGCGATGGCGCGATGCGGACGGCGTGACGGTGGCGGATGTCTGGGCGACTTCAGAACGGAGCGTCTTCGTGATGCGCGCCGTGATGCGCGCTGGCGCATGGAAGACCGTGGCCCAGGCGCCGATGGCAGCGCGGGGGGCGGCATAGCAATGGAGCAGGCGATGGAGGAGCAGGCGATGGAGCGGGCGACGGAACCGGAAGGGCGGACGAATTTGCCTCCGCGGCGGCGCAGCGTTGCCGTCCGGGTCGGGAATGTGACTCTCGGCGGCGGGCGGCCCGTGGTGGTGCAGTCCATGACCGATACCGATACGGAGGACGCGGCGGCGACGGCGCGGCAGGTTCTGCAATTGGCGACGGCTGGCTCCGAACTGGTGCGTATCACCGTGAATACGGAGCGGGCGGCGGCGCAGGTGCCGCGCATCCGCGAATTGCTGGATCGGCAGGGCTGTACGGCGCCCCTGGTGGGGGATTTTCATTACAACGGGCACCGGCTGCTGTCCCGGCACCCGGACTGCGCGCGGGCCCTGGCGAAGTACCGGATCAATCCCGGCAACGTGGGCTTCGGCGCCAAGCGCGACCGGCAGTTCGCCGCCTTGATTGAGCAGGCGGCGGAGCACGGGAAGGCGATCCGCATCGGCGTCAACTGGGGCAGCCTGGACCGCGAACTGCTGACCCGGATGATGGACCGGAACGCCCGTTCGTCCAGGCCGCGCGAGGCTGGCGAGGTGATGGGCGAGGCGGTGCTCGCATCCGCGCTCGAGAGTGCGCGGCGGGCGGAGGAATTGGGGTTGCCGCATGATCGGATCGTGCTGTCTTGCAAGGTAAGCAGCGTACAGCCCCTGATCTCGCTGTACCGCCGGCTCGCCGCCCGTTGCGATTATCCCTTGCATTTGGGGTTGACGGAGGCGGGTATGGGCTCGAAGGGGATTGTCGCCTCGACAGCTGCGCTGGCAGTGCTGTTGCAGGAGGGTATCGGAGATACGATCCGCATCTCGTTGACCCCCGCGCCGGGCGAGGACCGCACGCGGGAGGTGACGGTCGCCCAGGAATTGTTGCAGACCATGGGGTTGCGCTCCTTCGCGCCTCTGGTAATCGCTTGCCCCGGTTGCGGCCGCACCTCCAGCAGTTTTTTCCGGGAGTTGGCGGCCAGCCTCCAGTCCTTCGTGCGCCGCCGGATGCCGGTATGGCGGGAGCATTACCCGGGCGTGGAGCGCATGAGCCTGGCGGTCATGGGCTGCGTGGTGAACGGCCCCGGCGAGAGCCGGCAGGCAGACGTGGGGATTAGTCTGCCGGGCCGCGGCGAGGACCCGGTCGCGCCGGTCTTCGTCGAGGGCAAAAAGGTGGCCACCCTGCGCGGCGACGGCATCGCGGCGGAGTTCGAGCGGATCGTGGAACAGTACGTAGGCAGGCGGTTTGCGGCCTCCGCTGGCGCGGGATGCGAGACGGGGGAGGCGGAAACAAGCGGCGGGGCGGGAGAGGCGGCGCCGGCGGCCTCAACTCATTCGTCTGGCGCTACCGGCTCCAGCCGGGCCAGCATTCCCCTGGATTCGTCCGTCAGCAGGTAGATTAGGCCGTCCGGTCCCTGCCGGACATCCCGAACCCTGCCCACATGCCCTTGGAGCAGCCGTTCTTCGCGCACCACCTCCTCGCCCTGCAACTCCAGCCGGACCAGCAGCGAGAACTTGAGCGAACCGATGAACAGGTTGCCCCGCCAGCCCGGAAAGCGCTCCCCCGTGTACAGGAGCAGTCCGGAAGGGGAGATGGACGGCACCCAATAATATTTCGGCTGTTCCATCCCTTCCTGGTGCGTTATTCCCTCGCCGATGGCGGTGCCGGTGCCGTAGTTCACGCCGTAGGTGATGACAGGCCAGCCGTAATTGCGGCCCGCCTGCACCAGGTTCAGTTCGTCGCCGCCCATGGGGCCGTGTTCGTGCGTCCATAGCAGGTCCGCGTCCTGTTGCCAGAATATCCCCTGTACGTTGCGGTGGCCGTAACTGTAGATCTCGGGCAGCGCGATCTGGCGCCGGACGAAGGGGTTGGTCTCTGGCACGCTGCCGTCGTCCCGGACGCGGATGATGCTCCCCGGATGCTGTCCCAGATCCTGGGCGCTGGGGGGGTCGGCGCGGTCCCCCAGGCTGATGAACAGCATTCCGTCGGGAGAGAACAGGAGCCGCGAGCCGAAGTGGCGGCTGCCGAGTTGTTTGGGCTGCGCCTGGAAGATCACCTCCAGGTCTTCGAGCTGTTGTCCGAGCAGGCGGCCGCGGGCCACCTCGGTTCCTTTGCCGATCAGGCCGCCCGCCGAGTAGGAGATATATACCAGGCGATTCTGCTGGAAGTGCGGGTGCAGCACGACGTCCAGCAGCCCGCCCTGGCCGGACGCGAAGACCTCCGGCAACCCCGTGACGGGCTCGGGGCGCATGGTTTGCGGCGATACCAGTTGCAAGCGGCCGGGGCGCTCGGTGATCAGGAAGCCGCCGCCCGGGAGGAAGGCCATTCCCCAGGGATTCTCCAGTCCCTCGACCAGGCGCACCAGTCGGAACCGCTGTTTCTCCGACTCCTGCACCGCATCTTCCGCGGCGGCGCGGGGCAGCGCGATGAGGGACGCCAGGACGGTCGCCGCCGCATATGCCGCTATGCGCGCTGTCCCGTGCCGTGGATGCCGGCGGGGCTGCCTGTGGCGGTGCGCGCGCATGGCTTCAGGCAATTGCCGCCCCATGGCCGGCGGCGGCAGTGGGGGCGAGCAGCGCGGCCGCGACCTCGCTGCGCTTGTCGTTGCCCAGCAACGCCTCGACCAGGGCCAGGGCGAAATCCATGGCCGTGCCCGGCCCGCGCGAAGTAATAATCTTTCCGTCCGCGACCACCGGCGCCTCCCGCAGGGAGACGCCCGCGTCCTGCCACTGGCTCAGGCAGCCGGGGTAGGAGGTGGCCGTCCTTCCTTGCAGCAGTCCTGCGTCGGCCAGTACGGCGGGGGCCGCGCAAATGGCGGCGATATGCTTCCCTTCCCGGTTCATGGTCTGCAACAGGGAGCGGATGCGGGGGTCTTTTTTCAGGGTGTCCGCGCCGGGCAGACCTCCGGGCAATACGATCATGTCGTAGGCGCCGTCCATAGCCTCTGTCAGCGTCTGGTCCGTCGCCACCCCGATCCCATGGCTGGAATGCGCCTCCCGCTCCGGGGAGACGCTGGCGGTGGTGACCTGTACGCCCGCCCGGCGGAGCACGTCTATGACGGTAATCGCCTCGATATCCTCGAAGCCGTCCGCCAGCGGTACCAGTACGTTGCTCATGGTTGCGTCGTTCGCGTCGCCGCCCGCGGTTCAGGAACTTTGCTCTTGCTGTTGCTTATAGACGAGGTACATGACCTTCAGCTTTTCGAGCGCCCTCTGGATCTGGGGATCTTCGCCCGGGTCCAGTTCCGACGGCCGGGCGTGTCCCGCTTCGTTGGAGACGAAATCCGGCACGATCCCCTGTTCGTGGATCGAGCGCCCGTTCGGCGTGTAGTAATGGGCGGTGGTCAGCTTGAGCGCCGTCTCGTTCTTCATAGTCAGGATGGACTGCACGGAGCCTTTGCCGAAAGTCTTCTCTCCCAGGATCGGCGCCCGCCCGTGATCTTGCAACGCCCCGGCGACGATCTCCGATGCCGATGCCGAGCCGCGGTTGACCAGCACCACCAGCGGGCGGCCCTTCAGCACGTCGTCCGGTTTGGCGTTGAAGCTCAGGTTGGCGTCTGCCCGCCTCCCCTCGGTAGAGACAATGGTGCCGCTTTTCAGGAACAAGCTCGAGACCGCCACGGCGGCGTTGAGGATGCCCCCCGGATTGTTTCGCAGGTCCAGTATTGCCCCCTCCAGGGGGATGTCGCTTTCGTGGCGCAGTTTTTCCAGCGCCTCCACCAGGTCCCGGGCGGTGCGTTCCTGGAAATGCGTGATCCGCAGCAGCGCGTAGCCGGGTTCCAGGAGCCGCCGCTTCACGCTCTTCAGGCGGATCACGTCGCGCTTGATCTCGAAGGTCAGGGGTTCCTCGCTGCCTTCGCGCAGGACGGTCAGGCTCAGACGGGTGCCCGGCCGGCCGCGCATGATCTTGACGGCCTCCTGCAGTTGCAGCCCTTTAGCGGATTTGCCGTCAATCTCGACGATGACGTCCCCGCTGTGCAGCCCGGCGCGGTCGGCCGGCGTATCCTCGATCGGCGCCACGATCACGATCCGGCCGTTCTTCATGTCAACTTGCAGGCCCAAGCCCCCGAATTGGCGGCCCACCGTGCCCTCATGCAGGTGGCGGTAGGACTCCGGCTCCAGGTAGGCGGAATGAGGATCCAGCCCGTACGTCATTCCGCGAATGGCGTACTCGAGCAGCTGTTCGTCATCTACGGGTTCTACGTAGTCGCGTTTGATCCGGACAAACGCTTCGGCGAAAGCGCGCAACATGTCCAGCGGCAGGGGTTCCGCCTGCATCTCGGTTTCGTCGCCGACGGCGCGACAGGCAAAAACGCCGGCCAGGCAGGCAACGCAGGCCGCAACGGCGGCCCGCCGACAGCGGCCCTTCGGGGCCGGGTTCTGTGCCGCTGGGTTCATGATTCGGTTCATGGTGCCGGATTTAGGGCGCAGGTTCAAGGGACGGGGCGCTGCCGCTCCGCGGCGGATTGCCGGCACCACAGCGAAGGATCGACGGGGATTCCCCAATGTCTGATCTCGAAGTATAGACCGGGCACCCGGTCGCCGCCCGTGTTCCCGGTGCTGGCAATGACATCCCCGCGCTGGACCCACTCTCCGATCTTGCGCGACAGCGTTTTGTTATGCCCGTAGAGGCTCATGTAGCCTTCGCCGTGGTCCAGGATGGCCAGCATCCCCATGTGCTGGAACCAGCCGGAGAATACGACCTGGCCGTTGCTTACGGCATGGACGGATTCGCCGGCATCGCTGCGGATAGAGACTCCTTCCCAGCTCAGCGGGCCGTTCCCCTTGCGTTCGCCGAAGCGGTTTTCGAACTCGCCCGTCACCGGCCATTGCAGCTTGCCGCGGAGTTCGCTGAATGAAGTCGGCGTGCGGGCAGGCACTTCGATCCCTTGCAGTTCGGCGATCAGCATCGGCAATTCGGCCTCGCCTTGCTGCAAGGTCTCCTGGGTCTCCGGGGCCGGGGCCGCGACAGTGCTGTCGGGGCGCGCGGCGGGCCGCTGTCCGGGGCCGCGGTGGGCCAGATAGGCGTCCAGTATCTCTAGATACTGCTGTTCGACCCGGTGCATTTCCTGCCGCGCCGCGTCCGCCTTTTCGGTGGCGAGGATCATTTCCAGCACCAGTTCCAGGAGCCCTCGCAGGGCGCCGTTTTGCCCGTAACCCGGTTCCCTGCCCGCCAGGTGCGCGGATAAGCGCTCCCGTTCCGCCGCCAGGCGGATCTCCAGATTTTTTTTGCGCCGCTGCAGCGCGGCGGCCTCGGCCCTCCGCTCCCCGAGGCGCCGCTTGACGTCGTCCAGTCTGCCAAGCAGCCGTTCCAGGGCGCGTCGGTCCGCATCCGCGGTCGCCGGCGCGGGTGCGGTCCGCACACCCGCTGCGCCCGCGGCTTCCGCCGGCGCGGCGCCCGCCCCGGCGGCCGGCCCGAGACAGGCGAGGGAGATCAACCCTGCGCGGACGCCTTGGCGGATGGCTGGCTTGCCTCCTGGAGACGGATCAGCGGCTTGCCGGTCATCTCCCGCGGCGGGTTCAGGCCCATCAGGTACAGCATGGTCGGCGTTACGTCGGACAATCGTCCATCCGCGGAGACGACCTCGCCGGGACGGCCCACATAGACGAAGGGCACGGGATTGCTGGTGTGAGCGGTATGAGGCTGCGCCTGCACCTTCTCCGTGATGTAGCTTTTGAGTTGTTCCGCGTTGCCGTGGTCGGCGGTGACGATCATCTCGCAACCGCCGTTGCGGCAGGCCGCCAGCAACCGGCGCAGGCAGGCGTCTATGGCTTCCACTGCCTTGACGGTGGCGCCCAGGTCGCCGCTGTGCCCGACCATGTCCGCGTTGGCGTAGTTGCAGATGATGGCATGATACTCCTTGCCCTTGATGGCCCGTACCAGTTTGTCGGTGATCTGGCGGGCGCTCATCTCCGGCTTCCGGTCGTAGGTGGCCACGTGCGCGGAGGGGACGAGAATGCGGTGTTCTCCCTCGAAGGCGCGCTCCTCCCCGCCGTTGAAGAAAAAAGTGACGTGCGCGTATTTCTCCGTCTCGGCAATACGCAACTGCCGCAGGCCGAGGTCGGAGATATACTGGCCGAAAACGTTGGTCAGCGCCTCGGGGGGGAAGGCGACCGGGAATTCGTATTTGGCGTGGTATTCGGTAAGGCTGATAAAGGCGCTGAGTTTCGGCACCGTTCCTCTCTCGAAGCCGCTGAAGTCCGGGTTGGTTAGCGACCGGGAGAGTTGCCTGGCGCGGTCGGCGCGGTAGTTCATGAACACGATCATGTCGCCTTCTTCCAGGCGCACCGGTTTCCCCTGGTGCAAAACGGCGGTCGGTTTCAGGAACTCGTCCGACTGGCCTGCCCGGTAAGCCTGGTCGAGCGCGATCAGGGGGTCTTCGCAACGGCGCCGCGCCCGGCCGTGCGCGATCAACTCGTGCGCCTGCCGGGTGCGCTTCCAGTTCCGGTTGCGGTCCATTGCGTAATAGCGCCCGATCATCGAGGCAATCCGGCCCGTGCCCAGTTCCTCCGCCTTCAAGACGGCGCGGCGGATGGACTCCGCCGCGCTCTTGGGAGGCGTGTCCCGTCCGTCCAGAAAGGCGTGCAGGTACGCCCTGGGCTGGCCGCAACGGGCGATTAACTCCATCATTGCGAAAATATGCTCTTCGTGGCCGTGCACCCCGCCGGGAGACAGCAGGCCGAGCAGGTGCACTGCCTTGCCGTTGGCCGCCACGTGCGCGAAAGCCCGGCGCAGGGTCTCGTTGCGGAAGAACGAGCCGTCCTGGATGGCGCGCGAGATGCGCGTGAATTCCTGGCCCACCACCCGGCCCGCCCCCATGTTCATGTGGCCGACCTCGGAGTTCCCCATCTGGTTTTCCGGCAGGCCGACGCTGGTCCCCGACGCCTGCAGCAGGGTGTGCGGGTGTCGCCGCCACAGCTCGTCCCAGACCGGCGAATGCGCGCTGTGAATGGCGTTGAACTCGGTGTTTTCGGAATAACCCCAGCCGTCGAGGACGACCAGCAGTATCGGGGTCACCGTAGGGCGCATCGTATTGACATATTCCCTTGTCCGGCGGACAGCGGCACCGGCATCGGCCGTTATGATAATCGTAATGCCGTGCCGGGCTCAAGGCGGCGGGCGGCGAGCCGGGTTGGCG
>JAPPPX010000076.1 GCA_028817305.1 Gammaproteobacteria bacterium
CCTGGCTTGAACAGGGGCGGGAATCCAGCGCAAATAGAGCGCGGAACGCGCACATTCGCGCGATGGCGCCGGCAGGCGGCGGCGCGAGTTTATGGCTGTCCGCCGCGCCCTCGCTCCGCCCTGAAGGAGCGCGAAGCGCGCGCTTTCTATGCTGGATTCCCGCCTGCGCGGGAATGGCGAGGTGGGGGCATGGGAATGGCGGAGTAGGCTTTATTTGCTGGATACCCGCGGGGTTTCTGCACAGACTGGCAAGCCGGAATCTCATAGGGGATGCCGAGTTTGCAAGAGGGATTCCGGCTTTCGCCGGAATGACATGGAGGAGGCCGATGACAGGGAGAGAGGCCGATGACAAGGAGGGAGGCCGATGACAGGGAGGGAGGCGGATGACAAGGAGGGAGGCGGATGACAAGGAGGGAGGCGGATGACAAGGAGGGAGCCGATGACAGGGAGGGAGCCGATGACAGGGAGGGAGCCGATGACAGGGAGGGAGCCGATGACAAGGAGGGAGGCCGATGACAGGGAGGGAGCCGATGACAAGGAGGGAGGCCGATGACAAGGAGGGAGCCGATGACAAGGAGGGAGGCCGATGACAGGGAGGGAGGCCGATGACAGGGAGGGAGCCGATGACAGGGAGGGAGCCGATGACAGGGAGGGAGGCGGATGACAAGGAGGGAGGCCGATGACAGGGAGGGAGCCGATGACATGGAGGGAGGCCGATGACAAGGAGGGAGCCGATGACAGGGAGGGAGGCCGATGACAAGGAGGGAGGCGGATGACAAGGAGGGAGCCGATGACAGGGAGGGAGCCGATGACAAGGGGGGAGGCGGATGACAAGGAGGGAGGCCGATGACAGGGAGGGAGGCCGGAATGACGAGGGGGGGCCTTTCCTGGGTGACGAGGGATGGGGTTTGCGCCGGAATGACAGAGCGCTGTTTCCCCACTTCCAAAAAAAGCGATTGGTTTTTGCACAGACTGTTTCGCAGGAATGGCGAGTTTCCGATTTCCAGGCGGTGGTCCGGGCGGCCATAAGAAGATGAGGTTGTCCCGGCGGCACCCCGTGCTTCGCGCTCCGCATGACGTCCCCTGGCGCGGGGCGTGGGATTGGGATAGCCTGTTCGTTATGGCGGCGGCTGGGCCGGCGGCCGCGACGCGCCCGCGGCGCGCGCGTTTCCGGGAGGCTCCAAGGCGGCGGCAATCGCGCATGACGCCCGCCCCCCGCAATCACTCCTCGCGCTCCCCAGGTTTGAGGTTGGATGACGATAGCGGCGAATACGGCAGTTGTGGAGGTGGAGCGCCTGAGTAAGCGCTACGGGGAGACGCGCGCCTTGCAGGAGGTCAGCTTCCGGGTGCGCAAGGGCGCTATCGTCGCCCTGCTGGGCGCCAACGGCGCCGGCAAGACTACTACGCTGGCGATCCTGTTGGGTCTGTTGACGCCGAGCGGCGGCAGGGTGCGCGTGCTGGGGGAGGATATGCTGCGCCAGCGCCACCGGTCGTTGCCGCGCATGAATTTCTTCTCCCCCTACGTAGATTTGCCGCAACGGCTGAGCGTGCGCGAGAACCTGGAGATCTACGCCCGGCTCTACGGGGTGGCGGAACGGCGGCGGCGCATCGAGGAGTTGAGCGCGGAACTGGAGCTGGACGAACACTTGCCGCGCCCTTACGGCGCCCTGTCGGCGGGGCAGAAGACGCGGGCGGCGTTGGCGAAGGCGCTGCTCAACGAGCCGGAGCTGCTGCTGTTGGACGAACCCACCGCTTCGCTGGACCCGGATGCGGCCGACCGCATCCGCGGCGGCCTGCTGCGCTATCGCAACGATCGCGGCGCGACCATCCTGCTGGCCTCCCACAATATGACCGAGGTCGAGCGGCTCTGCGACGACGCGATCATCATGCGGGCGGGACGGGTCTTCGCCCAGGGCGCCCCGGAGCGCCTGATTGCCCGCCGCGGCTGTCGGGACCTGGAGCAATTGTTCCTGGATATCGTCCGCCGCGGGGAAGCGCTGCCCGGCGCGAGCGCGGCATGAGCGGCGTCACGGCAGGCGTTGCGGCAGGCGCCATGGCCGGCGTCATGAGCGCCGGCGCTTCCTTGCGGCGGCTCCATGCCGTCGTTCTGCGCTACCTTTACTTGTTGCGCGGTTCCTGGCCGCGGCTGTTGGAGCAGGCGTACTGGCCCACGGTGCAGATGATTATCTGGGGCTTTATCACTATTTTTCTGGCGCAGAACAGCACCTGGGTGGCGCAGGCGGTGGGGATACTGCTCTCCGCCGTGCTGCTCTGGGACGTGCTGTTCCGTTCGCAACTCGGCATCTCCGTGCCGTTTATGGAGGAGATGTTCGCCCGCAATCTGGCGCAGCTATTCGTCAGTCCGCTGCGGGTCGGCGAGTTCCTGGGCGCCCTGATGCTGATCAGCCTGTTGCGCACCCTGGTGGGGGTGGGCACGGCGGCGGTGCTCGCCATTGCGCTTTATTCCATTTCGCTGTTCGAGCTGGGCTGGCCGCTGTTGTATTTTTTCGTCAGCCTGCTGGTTTTCGGCTGGGCCATCGGGCTGGTCATGTGCGCCCTGTTGCTGCGCTTCGGCCTGGGCGTGGAAAGCCTGGCCTGGGCCTCTATCTTCGCGCTGGCGCCGATCAGCTGCATCTATTATCCGTTGGCGATCCTGCCGCAGTGGCTGCAATTGCCGGCGCTGTACCTGCCTTCCAGTTATGCCTTCGAGGGTATGCGCGAGATCTTGTTGTACGGCCGTTTCGATGCGGCGGGACTGGCGCGCGCCGCGGTCCTGAACGTCGCCTACCTGGCGCTGGGATGCCTGGCCTTTCGCCAGGCTTTCCGCGCCGCCCGCGAGCGGGGGCTATTGCTGCGGCTCGGAGAATAGCGCCCGCGGTCGCCGCAGGCAGTAACCGGCGCAGGGCAGTACGAGCAGCGCGAAGCCGATCAGCGTCCAGGCGGGAATGCTGAGTCCGAGGAAGCGCCCGGCCACATCTCCGCATTCGCCGGAGGCGGTGAGGGCGCGGGTCAGGGCCTCGAAGGGCGGCAGGGTTTGCAGCAGGTAGTCGAGGCCGGGACCGCATTCCGGCAATTGCTCCGCGGGCAGGTGTTGCAGGCGCAGGTGATAACCGGCGAGCGCGCCGCCGGCGATGGCGGCCAGGCCGGCGCCCGAGGCGTAGATCAGGCCGCCCAGGCGCCCGGGGCCGTGCGCCGTCGCCGCCGCGAGCGGCGCCAGCGCCAGCAGCAGGGCGCCGCGTTGCAGCAGGCAGAGGGAGCAGGGCGCGAGTTCAAAGACGTATTCCAGCAGCAGGGCCGTGGCGAGCATGGCGCCGGCCAGCAGCGTCAGGGCGCCGAAGAAGATGCGGGTGCCGGCGACGGAGGATATGGGGGGCAGGGAGGGCATGGGCACGAATACGGTCGGGCGTGTCGGGCGTCCTTAACGGCCGCGGCGCAGCAGGTCGCCGTAGGCGTCAATCCGCCGGTCGCGCAGGAACGGCCATTCGCGGCGCAGCTTCTCGCTGCGCCCGAGATCGATCTCCGCCGTGATTACCGCGGCGCCGTCGGCCGGCGCCTGCGCCAGGATCTCCCCCTGCGCCCCGGCGATGAAGCCGGCGCCCCAGAAGCGCGTGCCGCCGCCGTTCGTTTGTTCCCGTTGCAGCCCGGTGCGGTTGCCGGTTGCCACCGGCAGGCCGTTGGCGATCGCATGGCCGCGCTGCACGGTCAGCCAGGCGTCGGTCTGGCGGCGCCGTTCGGCCTCCGACTCCGACGGGTCCCAGCCGATGGCGCTGGGGTAGAGCAGCAGTTCGGCTCCTGCCAGGGCCATCAGGCGGGCCGCCTCCGGGAACCATTGGTCCCAACAGATCAGTACGCCCAGGCGGCCCAGCGAAGTCTCGATGGGGCGGAAGCCGTCGTCGCCGGGGGAGAAGTAATATTTTTCGTGGTAGCCGGCTTCTTCGGGTATATGCATCTTGCGGTAGCGGCCGGCCAGCGTCCCGTCGCGGTCCAGCGCCACCGCCGTGTTGTGATACAGCCCGCCCTGCCGGCGCTCGAAGACGGTGGTGACGACGACGATCCCGAGGCGCGCCGCCTCCCGTCCCAGGCGTTCGGTGGTCGGTCCCGGCACCGGTTCCGCCAAGTCGAAGCGCCGCGCTTCCTGGCGCATGCAAAAGTAGGGCAGGGCGGCCAGTTCGGGCAGCAGTGCCAGTTCGGCGCCGCGCCGCCGCGCCTCCGCCAGCCCGGCGGCGGCCGCCCGCAGGTTGGCCTCGCGGTCTTCGCCGCATTGGTATTGCGCGACGGCCAGCCGTAGCGCGCGCCCCGCGGCCTGCTTTAATGGACTCAATGGACGATCCCCAGGGGCAGGTGCATGGCCGCGCAGTGCAGGGCGCCGCCGTCGGCGATCAGCGCCCGGGAGTCTATGCCGACGCAATCCCGGTCCGGGAAGCAGGACTCCAGCGCGGTCAGCGCCTGGCGGTCTGCGTCCCGCTGTCCGTATTGCGGCACCAGCACGCGGCGGTTCAGGATCAGAAAGTTCGCGTAGCTGGCCGGCCCGTCCGTCTGGCGCGGCATCGGCAGCGGCGCCAAGTCGTAGCGCCGCCCGTCGGGGCGCCGCAGGCGCGCCAGTTCGGCCTCCAGGGCGGCCCCTGCCGTGTAGGCCAGGGCGCCGGGGGATACGAAGCGCGCCGTCAGGTCTATGTGTCCGTCGGTGTCGTCTTTCGGCAGCCGGCCGTGCCGCAGCCACAGGAAGCGTCGGCAGCCCAGGGCCTGGCGCAATTGCCGCTCCAGCCCGGCCCGGTTCAGGCCGGGATTGCGGCCGCCGGCCAGGGGCCAGTCGCGGTGCGCAAGCAGGGTGCCGTGTCCGTCGGTGTCTATGCCGCCGCCTTCCAGCACCAGGGACAGCCGGCGCAACGGGGTGGCGCCGAAGGCGCCGGTGGCGTGCAGCCGCGCCGTCAGCGCGTCGTCTCTTTGCGCGGGGAAGCGCCCGCCCCAGCCGTCGAAGCGAAAGTCCAGCAATACCGGCGCGCCGCCGCGATAGATTGCGATCGGGCCGTGGTCCCGCGCCCAGATGTCGTTCGCGGGCGCCGGGTACAGGGCGGTCCGCGTCGCGTCTATGCCGGCCGCCGCGAACAGGCGGCGCACCCGCTCGCGGCCGCCGCCGACGGCGCATGCGACCAGCAGGCGCAGGCCGTCCGCCGCGCCCTGGCTTGCGATCTGGGTCAGCGCGGCCTCCACGCCCGCGAGTCTGTTGCCCCGGCCGCCGCGGCGGGGCCAGGTCAGGAGCAGCGCCGACTGGGGTTCCCATTCGGCCGGCAGGCGCGGGGCAGCGCTATTTTGCGCCGGCTTCATGCAGAGCGACCTCGATTCGCGCATCCCGCTCCAGTTGCAGGCGCCGGCGCCCGGTCGCGGCGATTCGAACTACGGCCAGGGCGGCGCCGCCGTCAGGGCTTGGCGCCGCATTGATCACGGTTCCCGCCACCGTCTCCTCCTCCGCGGCGCGCAGGCCGTCGCCGGGTTGTAACGGCACCGGGGCCGCGACCCGGTACAGGCGCTGCTTGAGGGTGCCCCGGTGGTGCACCCGGACGACGATCTCCTGCCCCGGGAAGCATCCTTTTTGCAGGTCCAGCGCCCCCAGTCGGAGGAGGTCCAGCATTTGCGGCAGGTAGGCGCCGCTGGAGCGTTCCCCTATCCATGGCAATCCGGCCAGGATGTCGAGCAGGGCCCAGGCCTGGGCGCCTACGGAGCGCAGTTCGTCCCGGCCCTCCCGCCACAGGGCGGCCAGCGCGGCGGCGTCGCCGGCCAGGAAGAACCGGGGCCGGCTGCCGGGCAGCCGGACGGCCGTGCCGGCGTCGCCGGAGGCCGTCTCCCAGGGCGCTTCCGGCGCCGTCCCGAAATAGCGGGCGACCCTGGCCGGCGCGCCGTCGCCGGCCAGGCCCATGCGCGCGACGGTTTCGCCGCGGTCTTCGATGCCGACTCGCGAGCGCAGGATAAAGCGCCGCAACTCTTCTCCCGCCGCCGCCGCCAGTTCCCGCGGCAGCGCGAGGTGCAAGGTTCCCCGCAGCTCCAGCAGGATCAGAATGCAGCGGACCCTGCCGTCGGTCTTGCACCAGGCGCTGAGTTCGGACTGCCGCGGCCCCACCTTCGTCACCGTGCTGGTCAGCATGCGGCGCAGGAAGTCGCGGGCGTCTTCCCCGCGCACCGCCAGCGGCGTCCACGAGGACAGGTCGGCGCATATGTCCTGCTGTAGCGCCGCCCGCGTCTCTTCCTCCAGATTGTCCCGCTGGGCCGCGCCGGACGCGCTCCGGCACTCCGCCAGCAGTTTTTGCCAGGGCGCGGGCGCGTTCACCGCCGGAGGTACCGTTCGTGCCACCCTTCGGCGCGGATCATGGCGGCGATGGCGGCGAATTCGGGGCGGCGCGGCGCCTGTCGTTCGCCGATCCAGTCCAGAATGTCCTGGTCGGATTGTTCTAGAAAGTCGCCGAACCAGCGCCGCTGTTCCCGCGTCAGACGGTCGTAGCGGCGGGAGACGAAACGAGACAGCAACGCCTCGGTCTCGCGCATTCCGCGCCGGCACATCCACAGTAAACGGGAGCGTGTGTCGCCGTCTGCCATGTCGCCGCGCGCTATGGGTTTGCCGCTGTGTCCCTGCCGGACCGCTAGACGGTCCGCAACAACAGCAGTTTCTTGATTTCGGCGATGGCCTTGGCGGGGTTGAGCCCCTTGGGGCAGGTGCGGGTGCAGTTCATGATCGTGTGGCAACGGTAGAGGCGGAAGGGATCCTCCAGTTCGTCCAGTCGTTCGCCGATGCTTTCGTCGCGGCTGTCGTTGATCCAACGGTATGCCTGCAACAGGATCGCCGGCCCCAGGTAGCGGTCTCCGTTCCACCAGTAGCTGGGGCATGCGGTCGAACAACAGGCGCACAGGATGCATTCGTACAGGCCGTCGAGGCGGGCCCGCTCCTCCTTGGATTGCGCCCGCTCGCGATCCGGCGGCGCCGGGGTCTGCGTCCGCATCCATGGTTTGATCGCGGCGTACTGCGCGTAGAAATTCGTGAGATCGGGGACCAGGTCCTTGATGACCGGCATGTGGGGCAGGGGGTAGATCCGGATCTCCGCGGGGAAATCGGAGATCGCCTGGGTGCAGGCCAGCGTGTTCGTGCCGTTGATGTTCATGGCGCAGGAACCGCAGATCCCCTCGCGGCAGGAACGGCGGAAGGTCAGCGTCGAGTCCACCGTGTCCTTGATGCTGATCAGGGCGTCCAGCACCATCGGGCCGCAACCGTCCAGATCGATTCGGTACCGGTCCAGCCGCGGGTTTTCGTCGTCGTCCGGGGACCAGCGATAGACCAGCAGGGTCTTGGCGTTCTCCGCTCCTTCGGCTGCGTGGTAGTGTTTGCCTTCCCGAACCCGGGAATTCGCGGGTAGCCGAAATTGCGCCATCGTGAGCCTCCTTCGCCTCAGCCTGTCGCCGCGGCGGATCGTTGCCTGTGCGTCACGCAGTCGAGTCGCAGGGCCCGCAGCGTCCGGGGCGAATGGGGGTAACATACCGCTTATCGCGCGCAGGGACAAGCCGGGTTCCCGCTCGGGAACCCGATGTCGGGGGCCGGCGCGGCGCATGGATCCGTGCCTGCCCTGCGTACGCCATGGTTCCCGGCATTCTCCTAATACACCCGTTTCTTGGGCGGGATCGGATCGATGTCGCCGGAGAGGGTCCGCATCCGCACCGGCCGGTATCCGAAGCGGGTTTTGCCGGCTTCGTCCAGCCAGGTCAGCGTGTGCCGCATCCAATCCTGGTCGTTGCGTTCCGGGTAGTCTTCGCGGGCATGGGCGCCGCGGCTCTCGGTGCGGTTGGCGGCGGCGCGGATGCTGACCATGGCGTTGGCCAGCAGGTTGTACAATTCCCAGGTTTCCGCCAGATCGGTGTTCCAGATCATCGAGCGGTCTTCCACGCGCAGGTCCTTGAGGCCGTTCCAGAGCTGCGCCATTTTTTGCGCCCCTTCCTCCAGGATTTTTCCGTTGCGGAACACCGCGGCATTCGACTGCATGATCTTTTGCATCTCCAGACGCAGTTCCGCCGTGGCAATGGCGCCCTTGCTGTGCCGCAGACGGTCCAGCTCGTCGAGACCGCTTTCCCCGGCCGAGCCGGGCAGGGGCTTGTGCGGCTGACCGGGACGGATGTTCTCGGCGCAACGCTGGGCTGCCGCCCGTCCGAACACGATCAGGTCCAGCAGCGAGTTCGAACCTAGCCGGTTCGCCCCGTGCACCGAGACGCAGGCGGCTTCTCCGATCGCCATTAATCCCGGCACGATAGCGTCCTTGCCCTCCTTGTCGGCGGTGATGACCTGGCCGAAGTGGTCCGTAGGGATGCCGCCCATGTTGTAGTGCACCGTGGGCAGCACCGGGATCGGTTCCCGGGAGACATCCACGCCCGCGAAGATGCGGGCCGACTCGGCGATCCCCGGCAACCGTTCCTGTATGACTTCCGGCCCCAGGTGCTCCAGGTGCAGGTGTACATGGTCCCGGTCTGCGCCCACGCCGCGTCCTTCGCGGATCTCGATGGTGATAGAGCGGCTGACCACGTCGCGCGACGCCAGGTCTTTGGCGCTGGGCGCGTAGCGCTCCATGAATCGTTCGCCGTCGGAGTTTGTCAGGTAGCCGCCCTCGCCGCGGACGCCTTCGGTGATCAGGCAGCCGGCGCCGTAGATGCCGGTGGGGTGGAATTGGATGAATTCCATGTCTTGCAGGGGCAGGCCGGCACGCAGCGCCATGGCGTTGCCGTCTCCGGTGCAGGTATGCGCCGAGGTGCAGGAGAAGTAGGCCCGGCCGTAGCCGCCGGTCGCCAGTACCACGGCGTGGGCGCGGAAACGGTGAATGGTGCCGTCTTCCAGCCGCCAGGCCAGTAGTCCGCGGCAGGCGCCGTCTTCGTCCCGCAGCAGGTCCAGCGCAAAGTATTCGATGAAGAACTCCGCGTTGTGCTTGAGCGATTGTTGGTACAGGGTGTGCAGGATCGCGTGGCCGGTGCGGTCGGCTGCGGCACAGGTTCGCTGTGCCGTTCCCTCGCCGAAGTGAGTGGTCATGCCGCCGAAGGGGCGCTGGTAGATTTTCCCGGTCTCGGTGCGCGAAAAGGGTACCCCGTAGTGCTCCAGTTCGATCACCGCGGCCGCCGCCTCACGGCACATGTACTCGATGGCGTCCTGGTCGCCCAGCCAGTCGGAACCCTTGACCGTGTCGTACATGTGCCAGCGCCAGTCGTCTTCGCCCATGTTCCCGAGCGCGGCGCTGATCCCTCCCTGGGCGGCCACGGTATGGCTGCGGGTGGGAAATACCTTGGTGATGCAGGCGGTGGTCAGCCCCTTGGCGGCCATTCCGAAGGTGGCGCGCAACCCGGCGCCGCCGGCGCCGACCACAACGACATCGTACTTGTGGTCAACGATCTCGTAGCTCTTGCTGCGCATCGCCCCGCTCTGGGTCAGCCCCCCAGCGCCACCTTAAGCACGGCCAAAACCGCGGTGATGCCGACGAACAGAAATAGCAGGCGCAGAATGACCAGGCAGACCAGCTTCTCCCCCGGGCCGTGCGAGTAGTCTTCCACCACCACTTGCATGCCCAGCAGGGCGTGGTAGTACAAGGCGACCAGGAAGATGATCAACAAGCAGGCGTTCAGCGGATCTGCCACCCAGGAGACCGTCGCGTAGTAGTCGGCGTGCAGGAGATGGGTCGCCGCCAGGGCAAACCACAGGCTGAGCGGCGCCAGCGCGATGGCGGTCAGGCGCTGCAGCCACCAGTGGTGGAGGCCGGACTTCGCCGTCCCCAGCCCCTGCGCCCGGCCCAGCGGCGTCCGCAGACTCATGCGCGCGGACTCATGGACCGCCGCTCAGCCGGTACGCGCTGAGTACCCAGGTCAGTGCCGTTAGCGCCGCGGTCAGGGTCAGGACCGCGATTCCGGAGGCGTAAGCCGTTTTCAACTGGAAGCCGTATCCGGCATCCCAGAACAGGTGCCGGACCCCATTGCACAGGTGGTAGTACAGGCAGGCGCTCCAGGTCAGCAGGGCGCACTGGCCGTACCAGGACCGGAGTTGCTCCTGCACGGTGGAGAAGGTCTGCATCCCCAGCGCCAGCGCCACCAGGGTCATCCCCAGCGCCAGCGAACCGAGAGCCAGCAGAACGCCGCTGCCGCGGTGCGTAATTGACAAGACGGAGGTCAATTGCGGTTTGTAGATCTGCAAGTGCGGCGACAGAGGTCTGTCCGCCCGGGGCCTTTCTGTTTTCATAGTCTTGCGTTCTATCGTCGCCGTGCCTGGAGCCTGGAGTGCCGCTAGAAGTCTATGCAGCGCCCCTTGCGCTCCCAGTCGCCGTAGCGGGTCGGCTCCGGGCCGCGTGGGCCGCCGACCTCGCGCGGCCGGGATGGCCGCGGCCGTTGCTCCCGTCCCGTCGGCGTACGCGCGCGGTCTTGGTCTTTTTTGTTTGCAGGGGAAATCATTATTTTGGATCACTACAACCGGCGTCCCCTGCCAGTATCCTGGCAGTCGTCTTGAATTGCAAGGATTCTTACGGGAATTTGCGCGGCATGACCGCGGCGGGGGCGCATTGGCGGCAAACCCTGTACCTGCCGCTGTTGCCGGCGTCGCGGCTGCGCACGGTACGCGCGGCGGTCTGGGCGCTGGCGTTGCTCGGCTTGTTTCTGTCCGCGTTGCCGCGGACGCATCCCTGGCTCGCGCCGTTGCTGTTGCTTGCGGCGTTGCCGTTGCGCCGCCGTCCCGCCGCCGTTTTACTGGATGGGGAGGGGCGGTGGTGGTTGCTGCATCGCGACGGCTGTCTGGAGGCCGCCGTACTCCGTCCCGGCGCCTGCGCCCACCCGTGGTTAACGGCGTTCTGCCTGCGCGGCGCCCGCGGCGGCCTGCCGGTGGCGTTCTTCCCTGGCGATCTCCCGTCCCGGGACCTGCGTCGTCTGCGGGTGCGTTTGCTGCTGGACCCGGCACTGCGACGGCGGGGTCGGTTGGCGGCGGCCGTTTCCCGCGCCCTGGATTACACGAGGCGCCGCATGCGCCAGGCCAGCCACAGTTTGCGCAGCGGAGTGAGGGCGACGCGCCGCTCCAGCAGCCGGTAGCCGTCGGCGGCGATCTCGCGGCAGGTAACGGCCAGCAGGCGCGCCAGGATCAGGCAGGGCAGCTGCCGCCGTCGCTGCGCCCGCGGGAACGCCTTTGCCAGCGTTTCCAGGCGGCTGCGCACGGCCTCTACTCCTATCGCCGCCAATTGGCGCGCCTGCGGTTCCGTCGCCGCCAACCGCTCCGTTTCGATGCCGGCGCCGCGCAACCACTCCAGGGGCAGTTGCAGGCGCCCCATGGCGGCATTTTGGCGCAGGTGCTGCAGGGAGTGGAAGGCATCGGCCAGGCAGCCCAACTCGCAGCCCAGGTCTTCTGCCTGCCGTTCCCCGGTTTCTCCCCGGCCGGGGGTTGCGGCGCCTGCCGGCGGTTGCGCGCGCTCGGGGCCGCACAGCCTGGCGGTCCAGCGCCACAGGGCGCCGCCGGCGGCGCAGTACTCCCTCAGCATTTCGGAGAGACTCTCCGGGCGCGCGGGTTGCAGCCGTCGTTCGTGGGCGTCAATCATGGCCGCCAGCGTCTCCACGGGCGGCAACGGCTGTTCCCGCAGCGCGTGCAACTCTTGCATCACGGGGTGGTCGTGTCGCCCCGTGCGGCTGCGGCGCAGTTGCTCGCGCCACCAGGCCAGTCGCAGCCGGGCTACCCCCGGGTCGCTGCCGCGCAGGACGGCCTCCGCCAGCTCCTGCTCGTATGCATGCAGCGCCAGCAGGGCGCGACGCCTGGCGGGCGGGGCGTATAGCAGGCAGTAATGCAGGTTGGAGCCGTCCGGGGCTGCCCGCTGCCTGCAGTAGGCGGCCCCGGACGGCGCATCTTTTTCGGTCATGCCGTCGTCATTCGGTTGCCCTCGCGCGATTGGGGGAGCGGGATTTCCCCGCGCTTCACTCGTCGAGGACCCGGGGGCGGTTCACGCGGTCGCTTCCGGCCGCTGGGCGCAGAGCAGGTAGTTTATGTCCGGTCGGTCGGCCAGAAAGGCGCGGTTGACGAAGGGGAGGTAACCCAGGCCGCGGATCGAGCGCGCCTGCAATCCCTGTCTGCGAACCATGGCGGTCAATTCGGAGGGGCGCAGAAAGTTGCGGTAGTCGTGAGTGCCCATGGGCAGCAGGCCGCACAGATATTCGGCGGCCAGCACCGCGAGCAGGTAACTCTTCGGGCGGCGGTTCAGGGTGGAAAAGAACAGCGTCCCGCCGGGACGAATCAAGCGCGCGCATGCGGTCACGATGGCCTCCGGGTCGGAGACGTGTTCCAGCAGTTCCATGCAGACCGCGGCGTCGAAACGCCCGGCATGGCGCTTCGCATACTCTTCGGGAGCGCCCTGTACGTAGGCGATTTCCAGGGAGGGCTGTTCCCGGGCGTGTTCGCGGGCCGCTTGTAGCGGGGGCCCGGCGAGGTCCAGGCCGGTTACCCGTGCCCCGCGGCGGGCCATGGCCTCGGCCAGCAGACCGCCGCCGCACCCGATGTCGGCTACCGTAAGCCCGGCCAGCGCGACATGTTGCTCAATATAGCGCAGGCGCGGGCCGTTGATGGCATGTAAGGCTTTCATGGGGCCGTCCGGGTCCCACCATTGCGCCGCCGTCAGAGAGGAGAAGGGATCGGGTCCCGGAGGTTGCTGCACCGTGGCGCGACCAGCTCTGGACGCCGTCTCAGGCGCCGTGCCGTGCCCGCTCTGGCGCGACCGGGTTCGCGGGTTCGCCGCTGCTGTCCGAAAGCGGCAGCAGGATGGCGCCCAGGAGCAGCAACAGGCCGAAGATCACGGCGAGCGCGAGTGCGATCTTGCCGCGCCCCGGCTTGGCAGGGGCGTTCTCCTTGCGGAGCTGCGCCAGTTGTTTCGCCTGGTTCTTGGCCATGTGCCGCCGGGTCCGGATCGCGGTGTCTCCCGGTTTTTTTTGCCTGCCGTCGCAGAAGGGGTAATCCCTTTCCTGCAAAGGGTGGTTGCGTTCCAGGATGTCGGAGATGAGGGCCCGCCGCGCTTGCCGGTAATCTTCGTGCAACAGGAACCCGTTGGCGTGCGACTGGCAGAGTTGGTGCAGGGTTTTGCGCTTCGCCATGGCGATTGCGTTGCGCTTAGCCGATGTCCACCAGTATTACGCGGAAGCCGGTGGTGCCGTCTGCGGCACCCGTATGGGGGCGCGCCAGGGTGGGATTGCAGTTGGACAGGGAATCCGAGTAGGCGCCGCCCCGGGCGTGCCACCCGCCCCCATCGTTCACCCATTCCTGGGCGTTGCCCAGGTAGTTCTTGAGTCCCCAGCCATTGGATTTGCCGGATTTAACGCTGATTAAACCCGTGCCCTTGAGGATCTTTTCGCCGAGCACAACCCGGCAATTAAAGTCTTTTTTCGGCTGTTTGCCGTTAGCCCAAACAGCGTATTCCCATTCTTCGACTTTGGGCAGACGGTAGGTTTTCCCGGTGCGATCGGACAGCCAGATTGCGTAATTCACCGCATCTTCCGCGGAGATTTGGGTTATCGGCAGGTCTTTGTCTTCTTTGATCAAAGCGCAGGCTTTGCTCAGGTGGCAGTACTTGTTGTAGTCGTTGACCGAGATCTCGTATTTGCTGATGGCGAATGGAGCGGCGAAGGAGAGCTGCTTTTGCTTCGACTGCTTCTGCTGGTCCCCCCCAAATAAGGCGCTGCCTTGCGGGATTACCACCATCAGCGGCCCGCGCAGGCTGTCGGTAATCATGTCGAAGCAAAGCGCCTTGGCGCGTCTCCCGTGGCCGGCAAGCCGCTCCGTGCATGCCTGGCTGCTGGCGATCGGCCGCCAGGGAGCAGGCGGTTCGGCCTTGGTCAGCTTTTCTCCCGCTGCCGTCGGTTCCGACGGCGCGTCCGATGCGGCCGAGGTCTCTTTGGCGGCGGGGCTGTCCGCGGGGGCGGCCGATACCGCGGCTGTTTGCTGTTGCGGCGGGCTTTCCGTGGTCACCTGCGTGATGTCCTGTTCGCGTGCGAGCAGCCGGGGACGTTTGCTGGACTTGGCTGCCGCGGCCAGCGCGCGTTTCAGTTCCTGCGCGGCGCCTTCGTATTCGGAGTTGTCGGTCCACAGTCCCTGGGCCTGGCGCAGCTGTTCCTCCGCTTCCCGTAATGCCTTGGCGTCCGTGCCGGCGCCGTCGCGGGCCGTCACGAAGGCGGCATACGCCTGTTTTGCCTGTTCCTGCCGTTGCCGCAGGAGCTCCTGCAATTCCTGTGCCTTCGGGTGCGCCGGCGGCGCCTCCGCAAGCAGCACGGCAGCTTGTGTCAGGCGGGACTCGTCCAGGGCGAGCTGCGCCTCCGTTTCGTTCCAGGGCGGTATGCTGATCTTTTCCAGCAGCGCCTGCAGTTGGGACGATTCCGGGAACAGCCTGGAGGCATTGCCGGCCAGTTGCGCGGCCTGTTGCGGATTGGCGGCGAGCAGCCCTTCGATGCGCCCGGCGAGTTGTTGCGTGAATTCCGGCACCAGGGTGGCGTAACGCTGCGGGTCGGCGTTGCGCACTTGCTCAAGCCGCTGCCGGATGCCGGCGTCGGCGAGGGTCGTACTGTTGCTGAAGGTGCTGCGCAGGAAGGTGACGTCGCCTTTGATTTCGTATTCGCCTTTGGCTTTCTCCAGCTTGGGGGAAGCGGGCACGATCCGCAGCCCCTCCTCGATCAACGCCTTGGCGCCCTCGGTGTCGCCCTGCTTGTCTTTGTCCGCCGCCAGCCGCAGGTAAGCCCTCTCGAATTCGGGGAAGATTTGTTCCACCAGGAAGGGATCGTCAGCCGGCATATCCTTTTGCAGCTCTTGCAGAATGGCCTTGGCGCCCCCGGTGCCTTCCAGCTGGCGGGCCTTGAGCGCGCTCAGCAGGAGTTGCTTGTTTTCTTCTATCGTGGCCAGGCGCTGTTTGCGTTCCTGTTCGCGGTTAAAGGCATCTTCGGCCTTGGCGACGCTGTCGCGGGCCTGGATTAGGGGCTCTGTAGGCCCGATCCACTGTTCGAGGCGGTTCAGCCTGTCGTTGGCATCCGTGAAGCGGTTCTCGGCGGCGGCCCCGCGCGCATCGTCGGCATAGAGTTTGAAGACCCCCTCTTGCAACGAGCTCAGCGTCTCATTCTCGGGCGGCAGCAGGCTCTTGAGCTGCTGCAGATCGGCCTGTATTTGTCCTTCCCAGTCGGTCTCCCCGATCTTGGGAGCCTGCAACAAGGCCTGCATCCGGCCCTGGCTGTCTTCGACGATCTCCCGGATCGCGGCTTCCCGCGCCGCGCCGCTCAGGTGCGCCAGTTTCAAATTGGACAACTCGCGGCCCAGGCCCAGACCGCTCAGCAAAGTGCCGTATTTTTCGGTAGCCGCGGCAGCCTCCTCCCGGTTGCCCTGCGCGTTGATTCGAGCCAACTCGGGATCGAACGCGCTCTTCATGCCGGCGGCCAGTTTTTCGAGCAGGGGATGTTTCCGATCCTCCCTGGCCAGCGCCAGGATGTTTTCGGACTGGGCCTGGTAATCGTCCAGGGTTTTAAGCGTGGCGAGGGCAGGGCCGAGCTGCCCCTCCAGTTCGGCTATCTTTTGTTGTCGTTCCACTCGTTTCTTCAGGTCAATGAGGCTGTTGTCCTCCGGGGCGCTTTGCAGCCCGGCCGTGATGTAGGCGAGCGCCTGTTCCATGCGGCCTTGATTGAGTTCCATTTCGGCGACCAGCTTGTAGGCGTTGGAGAGGAGCGGATCGTTCAGCAGCGGGTGCTGGGGATCCACCGTGGCGATAATCGTCAGCGTGTCCGTGATTTCCACTCTCTGCTTATCCGGCAGCAGGTTCTCCGGATTCGGATTCGGAGAGTTGCTGGGGCCGCGTTGTTTGATGTACTCCTTTGTGAGCGTGAAGAGGAGCTGGCTCTTGCGGTCCTCAAGCGCGTCCTGGAATTCTTTGAGCCACAAGGAATCGGGGTAAAGCATCTTCGCCTGTTCCAGGAACTGCGCCGCCCGCGGGAAGTCGTAGCGCTTCAGTTTGGCATCCGCGACGGCCGCGACTTGCTGCTCGAAGTATTTCTGGATGCTGTCGCGGGCCTCGTCCAGGATGCGCTGCTGATCCCTGGGGTCGCGCTCCTCCAGTTGCGCGAGCTCCTGCTTGATGAACTGCTGCTCCCCGCTTTTTATATCCCCGATCAGGATCCCGATCTGACGCTGATGCAGGTAGTTTATCGTGGGATAGATCAGCCCCAGGCAGAGTGCCGCCACGGCGCCCGCGGCGAGCACCCATGGGTTTTTGTGCCACTGGGCCTTGCCTTCCAGCTCTTCGAGCCAAGTCGTGACGTCGCCGGCGCGGTCCTTGCGCTCGAAGGCCAGCGATTTGGCCAGCGCTTTCATCTGGCGGCGCTTCAAGCCCTTGACGGGGGCGACCGTGAGCCGGTTGTCGCGGGCAACGTTGGCGGGCATCTTGCGGAACGGGTGTTCGCCCGTGAGCAGTTCGTAGGCCACGCAACCCAGGGCGTAGATGTCGTCGCGGGGGTCGGGGTCCTCTCCTTCCAGCATTTCCAGGCTGGCGTAGGCCGGGGTGAGCGCGCCCAGCTTGCCCGGATCGAACAGGGTCTTCTCGCCATCGCCGGCCTGGGGGTTTTTCACGGCGCGGGCGATGCCGAAATCCAGCACCTTCACGGTTCCGTCATTGCACAGGAAGGAGTTGCCCGGCTTGAAGTCGGAGTGGACGATATTTCTTTCGTGGGCGTATTCGAGGGCGCGCCCCAGCCCCTGGATGATCGGGAAGGCCTTCTCGAACGGCAATCCGCTTTTGGGTTTGATGGCGCGCCGAATATAAGAATTGAGCGGCTGGCCTTCCATCAGTTCCATGGTGATGTACACCTGGGTGCCGGAGGTGCCGATCCGGTCGAAGTCATAGACGGTGGCGATGTTGGGATGAGCCAGCTTCTGTTGTCGGCTGGATTCCCGTTGCAGGGCGATGAAGGCCTCGGGGTGCCGTTTGAAGTCCTCGTTGAGCAACTTGATGGCCACGTAGGGGTTCTTGTCCTTGGCCTCCTCCTTCAACAGGTCTATGCCCTTATATACCTTGCCCATGCCGCCCTGGCCGAGTACGTCGAGGAGTTTGAAGCGGTCTTTGATCACGCTGCCCACGTCCATCGGCGTTGCCGGCGCCTCCCGCTCCCCGCCCGGTTCCGCCCAGCCAGTGGAGGCAGGGGCGCTCCCCGGAGATGTCAGGGAGTCGGCGCGCTCGAAATCTTCCGTTGCGGCCGTGCTTTCCGGCTGATCCGCCATGGCCAGGGCGGCTTGGATCTCCGACGCCATGTCCTCCTCGTGGATGGGGGTGCGCGTGGGGCTTACCCGCGTGGTCGCCGCCGCGGCGCCGGGTTTCTTGACGGCGGCGCCGGTCTTCTTGGTTTTTGCCGCCCGCGTCTTTGCCGCGGCCGGCTGCGGCTGTTTTTTCTGGCGCCGGGTATCGTTGATGTGGCGCTTGATTGACGCGTACGACTCGTTGCTCAGCAGTTTGCTCGAGTACGCTTGTTCCAGTTGCCCGAGCATGGGCTCGATTAACTGCGGCTTTTGGACCAGCAATTGGCTGATTCTTTCGAGCAGGACCTTGAGATCGACCCGGCCCTCTCCCAGGGCCACGAGCGCGTTGCGGAAATCAGCCATGACGGGACAATCCTGTTGCCGTTGCGAAAGGGCTTGGCCCGGGACACCGGCTACGGCGGTTCATTGGTGCAAGTCCACGATAACCGCGGTCACGTTGTCCCCGGTGTCATGGGCGATGGCGGTGCCGATCAACTGCTCGCACGTTTCCCTGGCATCGCTGCCGTCAAGCAGCACTTTGCGGATCTCGGCGTCTGTGACGTAACCGGTCAGGCCGTCGCTGCACAACAGGTAACGGTCGCCGGTCTGCAAGGCGGTCATTTCTATGTCCAGGCATAACTGCTCGCTGGCGCCGACTGCCCGCGTAATCCGGTTCCGCATGGGATGGGTCAGCGCCTGATCGGGCGTTATCAGCCCCTCGCTGACATAGTCCGCAACCTGTGAATGATCCGTGGTGAGTTGATACAATTTTTCGTCTCGCAGTCGGTACAGACGGCTGTCTCCGGCCCACATGAATATCCCGTAGGGCCTATGCAGCGCCAACACCGTCACCGTGCTGCCGATCATCCTGCGGTTCGTCTCGGCGGCCCGTTGCCGCAGGCGGACATTGGTTTCGAACAACTGCCGCTCAATGATCTCGATATAATCGTTGACCTCTCCCTCTCGTTCCAGCTTGGCCAGGCTCCTGACTACCATTTTGCTCGCGACATCGCCCGCGGAGTGTCCGCCCATGCCGTCGGCCACCGCCCACAGGCCAATGTCGGCGCGCTGCAGGAAGGCGTCCTCGTTGATCTTGCGCGCCTTGCCCATGTCCGTGATGCCGTGGGAACTCCATTCCGCCGTTGCGGCATTTGCCGCCTCCGTGCCGGGCGCACCGCCGGGTACGATCCCCTTGGTGGTAGGAGAGCTCACGATCACTTGCCGTGCGAGAATACCACAATTTCGGTCGGGTTGTCGTCGAAGGTGCGGCCCAGGCTGATTTGCCCGCTGCCCGTCAGCGGCATTTCCTCCCGCCGCAGGAAAGTATCCTCCCCGCCGCCGTTGAGACGCAGGTAAGTGCCGTTGGTGCTCTGGTCAATAATGAAGAACTTGTCGCGCCGGAGTTCGATCCGCACGTGATAGCGGGATGCCAGTTGCTCATCTACGTACAGGTCGCATCCTTCGCTGCGCCCCATCAGCAGCGAAGAACGCCTCTTGTCAAGTTTTACCGTCTTGTCGTGGTAGCGGATGATGAGCGTGGTCGCGGCGCCCTGGGCAGCCTGCTTCTTGGCCACGGGCATGACCATGCGGGTCGAGTCCTCCTGCTGCCACAGCGCCTCGTAGATTTGCATGTCTTCCTTTTTCCCTTTGAGGGAGGCGGTATCCACGAAGCGGCAGGCATCCCGCAGGTAGGCGGGCAGCAGGTCCACCGAATCTTTGCTGATAATGGTCTGCTTCGCCTTCGCCTGCGCCACCATCCTGGCCGCCGTGTTGACTGCGTCGCCGAATACGTCGCTGCCTTCGACGATCCCGGGCCCGTAGTGGATGCCGATGCGCATGGACAGCTCGGTGCCCTCGAATTTCTGGTCTTCCAGCGTTTCGTGGAGCTTGGCGGCGGCGTTCACGGCTTCGTCCGCCCGGCGAAAGACGCACATCAGCTCGTCGCCGATGGTCTTGATCACTTTGCCTTTCTCGCCGTGGATAATCCGTGCGGCCGCCATCATGCAGCTGGCTACCGTGCTGCGCGCCTTTTGATCGCCCAGCTTTTCGTACAGGCTGGTGCTGCCGCTGATGTCGGCGAACATCGTGGCGAGGTTCAGGGACTTCTTTTGCGCCATGATCGCCTATGTCGTAGTATTGCCTCGGTTGCAGAGGTTGTCGGCAGGAGCGGCCGATGCCCGTTTGCTCGCAATATTCTTGCTCGGCAACGGCGGGCAGCTGCTATCCTACAACGATTTATACTAGGATTATATATCGTCATATTGTTACGCCAGTGGTCGTAACGGGGGATTTTAAGGGATTTGACCGGAAAATGGTAGGAAATGGTATTAAATAAGCGAAACAAGGCACTTTCCCGGCCGCGGTTTCTCGTTGCCGGGGCGGCGAGAGGGGTGTTGTTGCTGGCGGGCTTGTCGCTGGCGTTCGGCGCCGGCGCATTTTCCCTGCGGGAATGGTTCGGCTTGTCCCCCGGCGAAGAGGAGGGGCAGGAACGGAAAGATACCCCCTCTGCCGCGGCCCCGGCGCCCGCCGGCGAGCCGCCTGCCCCGCCGCCCGCGGGCTCGCAGCCCCCGGGGGTTCGCGTGCCGGGGGTTCGCGTGGACTACCCCCTGTTGCGAGCCCTGCTGGTCCATATGGCGCCGCAACGGCGCAATGCCCTGCTGGGAGACGCCGCCGCTTTCCAGCGTTTCGTGCGCCAGGAAGTCGATCGCCAGTCCCTGTTGCAGATGGCTCTGGCCGAGAATCGGCAGCGCGATCCGGTCGCGGGCTTTTTGATGCGCCGCCGCGCCGAGGGGGTATTGTACGATTACTACCTGAGCCGCGTGGTTGACACCCAGATCGCGACGGATTACCCGAGCGAAGAACAGATGCGGGAATACTACCGGCTCCAGAAGGAGCGCTTCGTCATGGGGCGGCGCGTTCATCTTTGGCAAATCTTTTTCCCCGTGGAGGCGGATGCCGACGAGGCGGTCGTTGCCGCGGTATGGAAGCAGGCGAATGACGTGCGCCGGCAGTTGCTTGAGGGCAAACTGAGCTTCGAGCAGGCGGTGGAACGGTACTCGAAGCACGGTCCCAGCAAACTCAACGGCGGCTATATGAGGCTGACGTACCTCGCCCGCCTGCAGCCTCAGTTCCAGAAATTATTGGAGCGGCTTCCCAAGGGGGAACTCAGCGAGGTCGCCCGGGACCGCGACGGGTTTCACATCGTCAAGCGCGGGGACATGTTGCCCGCGCGGACACTGGATTACGAGCAGGTGCGTCCCCGCATCCGGGTCTTGTTGCGCAACGAGTCGCGCGCCCGGCTGAGCCGGGAATTGCATCGCCGGGCCCGCGACCGCTATCCCTATAAGATGGACGAGGGCCAGGTGGATCAGTGGCTGCAACAGTTGCGCGCCGCCGCCAGCTACCCCGCCGGGAGATCGGTTGCCTCCGGCCAGGAGGACAAGGGCGCTCCGGCTGGCGGGGGCGACGGCGGGGGCGACGGGCAGGCAGGCGAGAGAACTGGCAAGGATGCCGGCGGTTAGGCCCTTACGCGGAAACTTCAGGGAACATCCGGCGGCGCTGGCGGCGCCGTGCCGTTACGCAATCGAAGGGAAGCGAAGTGGATCATATGCATCACTCCCCCCTTGAGGGGGAGTCGGCAAGACGAGGGCGCAA
>JAPPPX010000131.1 GCA_028817305.1 Gammaproteobacteria bacterium
AAGGGCGCCCGCGCTGGTCACTGTCCAGGTGGCCACGGCGTCCCGGCCCTGGAAGGTGTCTTCGTCCATGCCGCCATCCAAGGCGGTCGCGCTGCCTGACGACCCCAGGATAAAGCGGTCGGCGCCCGCTTCGCCGTTCGCCGCCCCCGTCAGCGCCGCGTTGAGGTTGAATATGTCCGCGCCGTCGCCGCCGGAGAGAGTTCCCGCGTAAGCCTCGCTCACCGTAAACTCGTCCGCCTGCGCGCCGCCTTGCTGACTCTCCAGGTCGGCAAAAAACAGCGTACGCGTCGCGCCGCCGCCGTCGGCGCTGGCGTAGGTGCCGCCTTGTGCACCCAAGCCCAGCCGCCAGGACGCATCCGCGTCGCGGCCCGTCAGGACATCCGCCGCGCTCAGGCCGCCGCGAATCTCCCGGATGCCCGTAAAGGCCGTCGCCATGCCGCCCGCCACGCTCCAATCGCCGTCGTAGCCGGACGCGCCCGCGCCGCTCAGCGACACTTGCAGGTCCCCCGTCCGCGCCGACAAGTCCAGCACGTCCGCCGCAGCGGCCAGCGTGGACTCGAATCCCGACAGTCTCAGTTCGCGGCCGCCGAAGTCATAGCGCGTAGGATTGGTCGCGCTCCCCTGGAACGCGCCCCCCGCGCCCAGACCCGTCACGCGGTCCGTGCCCGCACCGCTGCCGCGCACCCGGTCAATGCCGGCGAAGGCGCGGACCGCCGCTCCCCCCGTCGCCTCGCCTACGAAGCCCGTCGCGTCCGGACGCAAGCGCAGCGTCAATTCCACTCCCGTCGGCAACGACGAAAAGTACAGTTCGTCGAAGTCCGCGCCGCCGTCCACCGTGCCCGCCACCGTCCCGCCGTTGAAAAAGAAGTCATCGTGGCTACCGCCGCCGTCCACCGCGCCCGCCACCGTCCCGCCGTTGAAAAAGAATTCATCGTTGCCACCGCCGCCGTCCACCGCGCCCGCCACCGTCCCGCCGTTGAAGACGAGCCGGTCGTTGCCAAAGCCCCCGTCAATACGCCCCAGAACGCTCCCCATGTAAGGAGCGTCCACCGTAAACTCGTCCGCCCGCGAACCGCCTTGCTGACTCTCCAGGTCGGCAAAAAACAGCGTGCGCGTCGCGCCGCCGCTGTCGGCGCTGGAGTAAGCGCCGCCTTGCGCGCCCAGACCCAGCCGCCAAGATGCGTCCGCGCTGCGGCCCGTCAGGACATCCGCCGCACTCGTGCCGCCGCGAATCTCCCGGATACCGGAAAAGGCCGTGGACGACCCGCTCCCCGCCCGCCAACTGCCGCTGTAGCCCGACGCGCCCGCGCCGCTCAGCGACACTTGCAGACTCCCGCTCTGCGCCGACAAGTCCAGCACGTCCGCCGTGCCGGCAAGCGTGGACTCGAAGCCCGACAGCGCCAGCGTGCGGCCGCCGAAGGCATAGCCCGTAGGATTCGTCGCCATGCCCTGGAACGCGCCCCCCGCGCCCAGTCCCGTCGCGCGGTCCGTGCCCGCAGCGCTGCCGCGCACTTCGCCGATGCCGGCGAAGGCGCGGACCGCCGCTCCTCCCGCCGCCTCGCCTACGAAGCCCGTCGCGTCCGGGCGCAAGCGCAGCGTCAAGTCCACCGCCGCCGTCAGACCGGAAAAGTCCAGCGCGTCCGCACCCGCGCCGCCGTACACCGCCCCCGTCACGCCGCCGCCCGCGTTCAGGTTGAAGGTGTCCGCGCCTTCCCCTCCCTCCAGCGTACTTGCGTAGGCCGCATTCAGATTGAAAATGTCGCCGCCGCCGCCGCCCTGGATGACCCCCGGCACGCTGCCGCCAGAGACCAAGCTAACACTGCCGCCAGCGTTCAAATGAAAGGTGTCCGCGCCGGCATCGCCGCGCAGGGCGCCCGTCAGCGCCGCATTCAGCGTGAAGGTATCCGCGCCGCCGCCTCCCATCAGATCGCCCGTGTGCGCCGCGCTCACCGTAAAGGCGTCCACGCCGTCGCCGCCCTGCAGATTCTCCACTGCGCTAAAGGCCACGCTCTGCGTCCCCACAGTCAGCGTCCCCGCGCCGGTCGCCGTCAGCTCCCAGGTCGAGCCGCCCGAGGGGCCGGTGATCGCCTGCGTCCCGGTCGTGCCGCCCGTCGCGCTCACGGTCATGGCCGTAAGGCTGGCGCCGCCGAAGTCCAGATTCCTGCCGAAGTTCAGCGCCAGCGTGCCCATGGTGCCGCCGTTTATGCTCCCGGCCAGCTGGATGTCCCGCCCCGCATCCAGCGTCAGGCCGTTGGCCGCCGTCCAACTCAGATCGAAATCGCTGGACACCACGATGTCCTCGTCCCCCGTGTTCGCCGCCGAGGTCGCCACCGTCACGCTTGCCGTCCCCAGCATCGTCGCCAACTGCGAGTCCGAGAAGCGATCCGGCCCGTCCGTGTC
>JAPPPX010000089.1 GCA_028817305.1 Gammaproteobacteria bacterium
CGCGGGGATGGTAAACATCCCCGCGGGCCGGCGCAGCCACAGGGTACCGGTCCGCGTCTTGCAGGACCAGATAGGGGAACCGGCCGAAACCCTGACGTTTGGGCTGCGTTCCGCCATGAGGGGTACCAGCGAGGTTCTTGTAGATAACGATAACCGCATGGCATTGGCGACAATCCCTCGAAACGCCGCCCATGTGCGGGAAGTGCGGGTCACGCTGCCGCCATATCCGCCGCCCCCAGAAATGCTGGAAGCGCCTTCCCTAACGTACACGCCGGCCCCCGTGGCCGAGGGCGCAGCCGCCGTGTTCCGCTTCGAGGTGGTATCCCCAGGGAATCGCACCCCGCTGCACACCGTACCCCTGACGGTCTGCTACGACCTTGAGCGCTATCCCCCCCCCGGCCCCCCCGGCACCCCCCCCCCCGACGGGGCCGCCATCGGCGGTGCGCGAGGCGCATTGGGCGCAGACTACGTGCTCCCAACTGGTGGCGCCGCAGATGCATGCCAGCCGGATTTGCCGTATAGCATTGTCATCCGGCCGGGCCAACGCGTCGCCACGCTACGGGTAGCGACGGTGAACGACAACGAGGCGGAGCAGGACGAGACCTTCGGCCTAAGGATTCGCCGCGTGGTAGAGGCGAGTGTCGATCCCAGCGGAATGACGGCCTCCTCGAATACTACGTTTGCGATGGCCACCATTGAAGACGACGATGGCGTACGGCTCTCCCTCTCCGGACCGAGCCGGGTGGCCGAAGGCGGACGCGCCGAGGTCGAAGTGCGACTCGGCTGCGGCACCCTTGCCCCTGCCGCATATCCCGTAACGGTGATGTACACGATTCGCGTGGAGGAGATGGGGGATGGGACGACGATGCTAAGCGGTACAGACGCCCGCTGTTGGACCCCCACCAGCACCACTCTGTCTTTCACAGCAAATAGTCCCTCCGTCCAGGCCATCCCCGACCTGTGCCTCTCGTCGTCGGACAACATACCCGAGGCTGCGGAAGACGACTTCATCGTCATAAGCCTGAGCAACGCCCAGCGCACCGACGGGGTGCCAAACACGATCATGATCGAAAACCCGCCCGAAGCCCCGTTGCGCATCCGCATCACGGACGTGGCGGACGACCCGCGGTTGCGCGAACAACGCCTGGAGGTGGCCGGGGCAATGCTGACCCGGGCGGCCATGATCCTGGCCATCCCGACGATCTCGCGCCGTCTGGACCCGGACTCGGGGGCCTTGGCGCCGGGGCTGGCGTTGACCGTGGGCGGGCGGCAGGTGGTCGCGGGCGGCGGCAAGGAAGGCGTCGCACCAGTGCCGTTTACGGGCATCGGCATCGTGATGCCGGCGCAAAGCCCCACCCCGCGGCAACTCCTGAACATGCCGGATGACGGCGACGACGGCGGCGCCGCACTGCAAGGGCTGGAGGGCATCGTCATCGCCGCGGCATCGGCAAACGACGGCCTTTCCCCGCGGCAACTGTTGGGCGACTCCGGCTTCGCCCTGGCGCAAGGCGAGGCCGGCGCCAGGACGGGAACGGTGATATGGGGCCGCGGCGGCTACACGAAGCTGGAGGGAGAACCGGTGATCAGCGGCGAGCTCGCCGATTACAAGGGCGATGCCTGGACTTTCTACTTGGGCGCGGACCGGCGCTACGGAAACTTCCTGATCGGCATGGCCGCGGGCTACACCCATGGCGATCTGGAACTGGACGCGAATATCCTGCCGGGGCTGCCCGGCACCTCCACCTTCGAGCAAGATATGGTCTCTATCGTTCCCTACGCGGCCTGGCAGCCCTCGCGGGCAGTCAGCGTATGGGTGCTGGGCGGCTATGGCCGCGGCGAGGTGGATATCATCGAGCAAGAAGCGGGCGGCACGCGGCGCGAAGGCGCGAGCGACTCCGATCTATTGCTCGGCGCCGCCGGCTTGACCTTGCGGCGGCCCTCGCAGACGCCCGTGGATATCCTGTTGCGGCTGTCAACGACCGCGGCCCAGGGCACCATAGAGGGGGGCCGCCTCACGGGCGACAGCACCGTGCCGCCTGGAGATTACGGCGAAACCACAACCAACACGCAACAGGTGCAGGCCGAGCTGGAGTTGGCGGGACGCTTCGGCGCCATGGCGGGAACGCATGTGCGGCCCTTCCTGCTGCTGGGCGCGGCGCAGGACTTCGGCGACGCCGCGCCCAACGCCGTAACGGGGGAACTCGGCGGCGGCTTCGACCTCCTATGGCCCAAACTGGGACTGGAGAGCAACCTGAAGCTGCAAGCGCGAATCACCAACAAAGACGGCCAGATCAGCCGGCGCAAATATAAGGAATACCTGCTGACGGGCGGCCTGCGCTACGACTTCGGCAACGACCGACGCGGCCTGATGCTGTCGCTACAGCCGGAATTCGGGGCAACGGCGAACACGCACGCGCTGGCGGGCGGCGCGGCGATAGCGGACGCCGCCGCCGGGGCACTGCGACGCTCGTTGCGGCGTTCGTTGCACGGCGAACTGGCCTACGGCATCGGCGACGCCCGCTTCTGGGGCACGCCCGGCATCGTGACGATCTACGGCAACGGCGACGTCTCCGGGCGACAGCGCCAATACGGCAGCGGCCTGCGCTTCGAAGCCCGGCGTTTTGCTCTCAGTGCCGGAGCGAAGCGCACCCGGCGCAGTGACGGTCGTCCCGGCTACGAATTCCTCTTAGACGGCGAATACAGCTTCTAAACCGGCGGCTTCCGTCCAGCAGGCCCTGCCCCGCCAAAGCGGGCGGAACGATACTATTTCTTGCACTGCGGCTGGTTTTGCGGGAGGATTCGCGGATACCGCCATGTTTTACGGTCTGCCCTCCCCTCCATCCCAGCCCCGCAGGCGCCATCTCCGGCGACGGCGCGCGCCTGCCGGAGGCTGGCGAACTGCATTGCCCGCCGCACCGATCCTTGCCTCGCTCCTGGCTGCCGTAACCGCCGCAACCGCCGAGACTTCCCTCCAGGACTATCTGCAGCAGGCGCGCTCCGGAGACCCCAGCGCCCAAACTTACATCGGCTACCTGTACCACACCGGCCAGGGACTGCCGCGGGATCCCAAACAGGCCGCGCAGTGGTTCCGGCAGGCCGCCTGGCAGGGACACGCCGACGCGCAGTACAACCTCGGAGTGCTGCATACGCTTGGCGAAGGCGTGGCGCCCGACCCCCAGCTGGCGACGCGCTGGTACCAGGCAGCGGCCCGGCAGGGGCACCCGGCAGCCTGCTACCGCATGGGGATCGCCCACTATTACGGCGAGGGTGCCGAGCGGGACTGGCGGGCGGCGGGACATTGGTTCCAGGTGGCCGCCGACCGGGGCTACATCTCCGCGCAGTTGCAACTCGCGCGCCTTTACCATACTGGCCAGGGCCTGTCCCTGGACCCGGAACGGGCGGCATATTGGTATCGCCGCGCCGCCCAGGGCGGAGACGCCGCGGCTCAATACCACCTCGCCCGGCTCTACCGGCTGGGCCAGGGCATACCGCGGGACCGGGAACGTGCCGTCCAATGGCTGCGGCGGGCAGCGAAACAAGGGTACGCGCCCGCACAGGCCGAGCTGGAGACCCTGGCTCCGCGCCCCCTGCTGCCGTCCGGCGCCGAACCGGCGCAGCTGGAGCGCTTGCAAGCGCTGGCCCTCGACGGGCAACCGGAGGCCCAACTGGAATTGGCGGCGCGGCACTACCTGGGATACGAGACAATCCGCGACCGCGTACTCGCGGCGCATTGGACCCAGCGGGCGGCCGAAGAAAACCTGGGCACAGCCCAGTACCTGTTGGGTCACTTCTACCTTACCGGCGAAGGGACGGCGCCCGATCCTTCGCTGGCGCGACAATGGTACGGACAGGCGGTAAAACAGGGCTCCACTACCGCCCAGGAAGTGCTGCGGCGCTGGCCAAACCTGGATGCCGAACTGCTGCGGGAAGAGTTGACGATCCGGTTCAGCAACTTGTTAAAAGACGGCGAGCCCGCGCGCGCGCCTCCGACAGCGGCCGCGGGCCGCGGTCAGGCATCGGCGGTCAAGGACAAGCGGCTGGCGGCCGCCCGCCGGAACTTCGAGACCGGCATGACCTACGCGCTCGGCAACAGCGTACCCCGGGACAAGGCCCTGGCACGGCAATGGTTCCTCAAGTCCGCCCTGGACGGATACGCGCCCGCGCAATACAAGATCGGCCTCGCCCACGCCCGCGGCGAAGGCGGCGGCCGCGACTACGAACAGGGGATCCGCTGGCTGGAATTGGCTGCCGTACAGGGCCATCTGGCGGCGCAGCGCGAGCTCGGCATGTTGTACTTTCATCGCGGACAGGCGCAAGACCGCATCCGGGCCTACGCCTGGTGCAGTCTCGCCGCCGGCGCCGGCGAGATAGAAGACCTGCGCGCTCTGGAAAAGATCGGCCGCCAACTCAGCGTCAAGGAAATAGAAGCCGGCAAACATTTTGCCGCCGGTCTGCACCACTCCGCCGCCCGCCGCCCGCCGCCGCGCCAGGCGCAGACAGCGGCCGAATCCGGCGCCGCGCCGGCAGGGCAAGGGACGCAAAGGGCGCCGCGCTCAGGATCGCAGCCGACCGTCCTGGGACATCAGGACGGCAATGGGCCGGGTACGGGGAATATGAGCGAAGACGATCATCAGGCTGACCATCAGCGGCACCGAGAGGAACATCCCGGCCCCGCCCCAAATCCCCCCCCAAACGCCCAGCGCGAGTAACATGGCGAGGGGACTCAGGTTCAGACCTTTGCCCAGCAGGCGCGGCTCCAGAACGTTGCCCATCAAAAGTTGCACCGCCGCCAACCCCCCGATCAGAAACAAAAAGGGCGGGATCGCGCCGAATTGCGCCAGCCCCAACAGCGAAGGCAGCGCCACGCCCGCCAACGACCCCAGGTAGGGAATAAAGTTCAGCGCGAAGATCAGGAGTGCCCAAAAACCGGCGAAATCCAAGCCCAATAGCTTCATCACCCCGTAACTCAACAACGCCGTGACCATGCTGACGATCGTCTTCAACCACAGGTACGCGCGCACCTCGCCGGCAATGACGCCCAATAGCCGGCGCATCTCCCGCTCCCGCTCCGGGTCCGGGAACAGGGCGCGCATCCGGGCCGGGAAACTATGCTGCTCCAGCAACAAGAAGATCACGTAGAGCAGGACGGCGCCGCCGCTGCCGAGCAGAGAGGTCAGGGAAGCGAACATGCCGGCCAACAGGGCGCCGGCCTCCAGTTCTCCCCAAAGGCGCCCCGGATCCAGCGCCTGCTCCAAATCCAGGGCCGGCAACAGTCGGCTCGCCAGATCCCGAAGGTTGTCCAGATACCCGGGCACTTCCTGCCGCAACCGGCCTGCGCCCTCGAACACCGTCTCGGCGGGGAACCAGAGCAGCAGGAACAGCAGCAGCAGCGTCAGCACACGGTACAGCCCGGCGGCCAGCGGCAAGTCGCGCAACACGGGCAAGCGAGCCAACTGCTGCGCCACGGCGTCAATAATATGCCAGATGAATACCGCCAAAACGAAAGGCAGCAGAACCGCCTTGCCCACCTTGAGCAGCAGGCCGGAGATCGCCACCAACAGGACGATGCCTAAAAGATTCTGTACCGGCATGAACGATTCACGGAGCCCCGAATGGGGCCAGTATAACCGCCTCCGCCTGCCCCCGGTACGCCAGCGGCGTTGCGGAATGGGGCGCAATGCGCCCACAGCTTGCCTGGGCGGCACGGGATGAAGCGCTCGGCGAAGGCATTGCTACTGTTCGCCTTGGCGGTCGGCGCCGCGCTCCTGCTGCTGGCGCTGCCTGAGCTGAACCGCCTGTTCAGCCTGGAAACCCTGGCGGCGCAGCGCCAAGCCATTACGGCCTACTACCACGCACACCCGTTGCGCGCGGCCCTGTGGTTCTGCGCGTTCTACGTCGCCTTCAGCGCCCTGGCGCTGCCAGGGGCCGTGGCGCTGACACTGCTCGGGGGGGCGGTGTTCGGCCCGCTGCGGGGCGCCGTCCTCAGTTGCCTCGCCGCCACCGGCGGCGCCTGCCTGGCCTTCCTGCTGGTGCGCCACCTCCTGCGCGCGCCCCTGAAGCGCCGCTATGGCGGCCCGTTGCAAAAGATTGACGCGAGGATGCGCCGCGACGGCGCCTGGTACCTGCTCGCCCTGCGCCTGGTGCCGGTGGTCCCCTTCTTCCTGGTCAACCTGGCGATGGGCATAGGCCCGATGCGCCTGCGCGTCTTCGCCGCGGTCAGTCTGATCGGCATGCTGCCCGGCACCTTCCTCTACGCCAACGCCGGCAGGCAACTGGCGAAACTGCGGACGCCGGCGGACGCGCTCTCGCCGGATACGATCCTGGCTCTGACGCTGATCGGCCTGTTCCTGCTGTTGGGAAGACTGTTGCGGCGCAAATTGCACTGAACCCAGGGTGGACCATTTCCCATCGCTCCCCCCTGGAGGGGGAGCGATGCGCGGGAATAACGGGATGGGAGTCTTTTCCCCTCGATTGCGTAACGGCTGCGGCTACTGTCCCAGCGCTTCGAGCGCCACCCCGCCGCAACGGGAGATCGCCGACCGCGCCGCGTTGCTGTCCTCAATGCTGGTGCGATTCCACACGCTGTTGTAACCGTTCGAGATCAGCGCGCCCGGGCGTGCCGCGGCATCAAGAAAGGCGGCGGCGGTCCCAGGGTCGGTAAGGCGGTAATAAGCGAAGCCGGTATCCGGTCCGCCTTGGCGACGCTCGGGTTCGCCGTGGCGCCAAGCGGTGCCGTCAGGCCGCTTGACAGCCAATTGCAACCAAGTGGGACGGGCAGGCCAGCCGCCGAAGTGAATCTCCAATTCAGGGGCAGCCCCCGGCGTACAGATAAAGGCAAAGCCCACCCTGGCGCCGCTTGACAACGGCGCCACCAGCGCAACGAAAGAGACGCCGGACTTGGGGTCTTCGGCAATCTCGTAGGCAGCGGCCTCCGGCGTCGGCTCGGGCCCCTGCGCGCGCGGCGCATGATACGGGCCGCAGAGCAGGGCGAGGACCGGCGGCAGAGCAAGCGCAAAGCGCATGGGACTCAGGTATATCAGGGTATTCATGGGCCTCTGTACGAACCCCCCTGAAGTATAGCGGAAATCTCCGTCTCCCTGCCTGAGCGAATGCCCGCAACGCCGGCCCGCCCTCTATGCGCGAATCCTTTTTCCCATCACTCCCCCCTTTACACCTTGAGGGGGAGCCTATGCGACCCTTGCGGTTGCCTATACAGGTTGACAGGTTGCCCTGGGCGGTGGGGCGATGGAGGCGCTTTAGCTGCTCCCCCCACCGGCGCGACTTCGGGCTTGCGCCCTCGTCTTGCCGACTCCCCCTCAAGGGGGGAGTGATGCGTAAGAACCGCTTTTCTTGTCCTCGATTGCGTAACGGCAGGATTCTTCCCTGCGATTGCGTAACGCTCGGATGAGGAACGCCCCTGAGCGCACCCCAGCCAGTGCACCCAAGCCTGGCATTTGATACCATTCCGTACCGAGAGCCGGGCGCGAATGGAAGACAAGGGGAGGCAAAAATATCATGAGCATACAAGTAGGCGAGCAAATCCCTTCGGCCCAGGTGACGATCATGGGCGAGGAGGGCCCGCGCATGGTGGATACGCGCGAGCTGTTCGGCAAGGGCAAAATCGTATTATTCGCCGTGCCGGGGGCCTTTACCCCCACCTGTACGGCGGCGCACCTGCCCGGCTACGTGGTCAACGCCGACAAGATCAAGGCCAAGGGGGTGGAGCGCATTTTCTGCCTGGCAATGAACGATGCCTTTGTCATGGATGCCTGGGGCAAATCGCAAAACGCCGAGGCAATCTCCATGATCGCCGACGGCAACGGCGATTTCGCCCGCGCCCTGGCCCTGACCCTGGACGCCAGCGGCTTCGGCATGGGAACGCGCTCGCAACGTTTCGCCCTGATCGCCGAGGACGGCATGGTGCGGCAACTGTTTCTGGAAGAAGGCACCGGCCTGGAAAACAGCGCCGCCGAAAAGGTGCTCGCCGCGTTGTGAGACGCGCCGCGAGACGCTTCGACCCGTGCCCTGCGCTTCCCTGCCCGGCCGCGTAGAAAGTATCGCCGCGTTCCATAACGCGCTCGGGGCGCAAGACCGGCAATGAACGCGACGGTGGAATTCTTCGAGGACCGGGTCGCCGCCGCCTTCGTTGCCGCCGCCGTCGTCTGGGCGCTGTTCGGCATGACCGCCGGCGTGTACCTCGCCGCCGAGATGGTGTGGCCGGCGCTCAACCTGGATCTGCCCTGGCTCACTTTCGGGCGCCTGCGCACGGTGCACACCAACGCCGTCATCTTCGGCTTCGGCGGCTCGGCGCTGATCGGCACCTCGTTGTACAGCGTGCAACGCACCTGCCACCGGCGCCTGTTCATGCCGCGGCTCTCCTGGGCAGTGTTCTACGGCTGGCAGGCGGGGCTGGCCCTGGCGATGGCGACGCTGTTTCTGGGGATCAACACCGGCAAGGAATACGCCGAGTTCGAATGGCCGCTGGACATCGCCGTGGCGCTGCTCTGGATCGCTTACGCCGTGGTGTTCTTCGGCACCATCGCCCGGCGGCGCATCCAGCCGATCTACGTCTCCAACTGGTTCTACGGCGCGTTGATCCTCGTGGTGGCCATGCTGCACGTGGTCAACAGTCTGGCGTTGCCGGTGTCGCTCGCCAAATCCTACCCGATTTACGCCGGCGCCCGCGACGCCGTGGTGCAGTGGTGGTACGGGCACAACGCCGTCGGTTTCTTTCTCACCGGCGGTTTCCTCGGGATGCTCTACTATTTCCTGCCCAAGCACAGCGGCTGCCCGATCTGGAGTTACCGCCTGTCCGTGGTCGCCTTCTGGGCCTTCGTCTATAGTTACATCTGGGCCGGGCCGCATCATTTGCACTACAACGCGGTCCCTGACTGGCTGCAGTCGCTGGCCATGGTGATGAGCCTCATCCTGCTGGCCCCGTCGTGGGCGACGATGGCGAACGGCATCATGACCCTCAAAGGTTCGCGGCGACCGTGGCGCACGGACCCGGCGCTGAAATTCATCGCCCTGTCGCTGGTCTTCTACGGCCTGGCCACCTTCGAGGGGCCCATGCTGGCGATCAAAAGCGTCAACGTAGTGAGCCACTTCACCGAGTGGACCATCGGCCATGTCCACTCCGGCGCGCTGGGCTGGAACGCCCTCGTAACCTTCGGCACGCTGTACATCCTGGTGCCGCGCCTGTACGGGCGCGAGCTGTACAGCGCGCGGCTGGCGAACCTGCATTTTATCCTTGCCCTGCTTGGCGTCTTGATTTACATCCTGGCGATGTGGGGCGCCGGCGTGACCCAGGGCCTGCTCTGGCTCAGCCTGGACGAGGCCGGCGAGCTCAAGCACGGCTTCACGCAAGTCATGGACGCCATGGCGCCGTACTACTTCATGCGCCTGCTGGCGGGACTGCTGTTTCTGGGCGGCGCGGCGACCATGGCCTGGAACCTGTATATGACCGCGCGCGGCGCCAGCACGGTCACCGCCTCGCCGGCGCCGGTTTCCCCGACAGCGCCGCCCGCGGCCCCTGCCCCGGCCGCCTCGCCGGCAACGGCCTGAGCCGCGCCGCCGGACCGGAACATGCTGGCACTGCACAAAATCCTGGAGCGGCACTCCGGACTGCTGATCTTCGGCATCCTGTTCGTGGCCTCGCTGGGCGGACTGGCGCAGATTATTCCCACCTTCTTCGACCGAGAGCTGGGCACTGCCGCCGCTGCGACCCAACCGTACACGCCGCTGGAGCTGGTCGGACGCGACATCTACATCCGCGAATCCTGCGCGTTGTGCCATTCGCAGCAAATCCGCCCGCTGCTGGCCGAGGTCAAACGCTACGGCCCGCCATCCATGCCCGGCGAGTTCGTCTATGACCGCCCGTTCCTGTGGGGGTCCAAACGCACCGGCCCGGATTTGCACCGCATCGGCGGCAAATACAGCGACGCCTGGCATGAACTGCATCTGCTCGACCCGCGCGCGGTAGTGCCCTCCTCCATCATGCCGGCGTATCCGTGGCTGGCCTCGCGCCCCGCCGACCCCGGCGGCAGCGTCGCGGACCGGATGCGCGCCCTGCAAAAGCTGGGGCACCCGTACTCGGCGCAAGACATCCAGGGCGCCGCCGACGCGCTGGCGGGCAAGACGGAGATGGATGCGATGATCGCGTACCTGCAATCGCTGGGACGCCGGCCATGACCCAGCTGATCCTCGCCGGCGACCTGCTGGTATGCGCCTTCATGGTCGGTCTGGCCGCCTGGCTGCTCACTCGCGGCGGCAAAGAGAAAAGCGAGGCGGCGGCGCAAATCCCCCTGCAAGACGAAGTGCCCGCCGCCCCCGGCAACCCGAATGTTCCCGGCAACGATGCCGCGCCCGGGCAGCCGGCCGCAAATCCTGTAGCAAGCACCAAAGAGAGTCCCGGAGCAAGCCCTCGATGAGCGCCTTCTGGAGCGGTTGGATCGCTGGCATCGTCGTCCTCAGTCTGATCGGACTGGCATGGCTGCTGGCAAGCGCCTACCGCTCGCGCCCCGGCGACGACGCGGCGGAAGCGGATGCGGTATGGGACGGCACCCTGCGCGAGGCCAACAACCCCGCGCCGCTGTGGTGGCTGGCGCTGATCGTCGCCCTGCTCGCCTACACTGTGGTGTACCTGGTGCTGTACCCCGGCCTCGGCAACTTCCCCGGCGCCTTGAAATGGACTCGGCACGTGCAACTGGAGCGGCGCCTGGATGCCTACGAGGAACGCTACGGCGCACTGCGCGAGCGGTGGCGCGGCGCCTCTGTCTCCGAACTCGCTGCCGACCCACAGGCCATGCGCAGTGCCGCCGGCATTTATCAAACCCACTGCTCCGGCTGCCACGGCGCGGATGCCCGCGGACAGGCCCGGCTCTTCCCCAACCTCGCCGACGCCTCCTGGCAATGGGGCGGCGACGAAACGCAGATCGCGAACAGCATCGCCAACGGCCGCAACGGGCTGATGCCGCCCTGGGGCGCGGTGCTGCAAGACAAAGGCGTGGCGCAGGTAGCCGACTACCTGCTCGCCCTCGCCGCGGGCAAAACCGCCGCGGGCGACACGGGTGGCGGCGCCGGCGGCACGGCAACCGGCGGCGGCGATGCCAATGGCGGCGATGCCGCCATTGCCGCGGCGGACGCCGCAACCGCCGCCGACAAAGACCCGCATAGCGCAGGGCGCAAACTCTACTCGCAGTTCTGCGTCGCCTGCCACGGCACCGAGGCGCAAGGCAACCCCGCATTGGGGGCGCCGAATCTCGCGGACTCGGTATGGCTCTACGGCGGCGACGAAGAATCCGTGCGCCATTCCATTGCCCTGGGCCGCGTCGGCGTCATGCCGGCGTGGAAAGAGCGCCTGGACGAGACCCAAATTCGCTTACTGACCGCCTGGCTGGCGAATGGGGCACAGACAGCGGAGGATTAAACGGGTTCAAAAATGTCCACAAGCACCCAATGATACGAATAGGCGCTCATGACGTGTCAGCATATCCAGTATCGTCAAATTTGTGCATTAGAAACCGTCGGATTTGTGCATTAGGTACAGTCGGATTCGCATATTACAGACTGTTAAAAACCCTGTGGGCATCCAGCGAATAAAGCCTACTCCGCCATTCCCATGCCCCCACCCCGTCATTCCGGCGAAAGCCGGAATCCCGCATAGAAAGCGCGCGCCTCGCGCTCCTTTGCAGAAATATCCCTTGAAGGAAGGGGCGGGCCGTCAGGTTCTGCAATGTGCGCGTTCCGCGCTCTATTTGCGCGGGATTCCGGCTTTCGCCGGAATGACAGAAAAAAGCGGGAATGACAGAAAAAAGCAGGCTTGTGCCGGAATGACGGGGGAGAAAGCAACATATAAATGACAGACGAAAAAAGACAAATCCCCCGGCAAAAGCGGCGGACGGGTCCGACGGCAGCTATACAAGAGTAGGAGTCGGCGCAATAAAGATTCTCAATCCTGGCCGCCTTTTTGCGGGCGTTTGTTTCCTGTTTGCGACGGCGGCGGGCCTGTACCTGTACCGCGCGCAAACGGCAGACGATTTGGCAAGCCAGGTGTGTCCGCTGGGAGAGGTGGGCGATTGCTACATAAAACTGGACCGCCCGGCAAATTGTTATTACTGGTCAGGAGGCGGGGGCAAAAATGCAGGGGCGACGATTGTCTGGAGAGGCGCCTGCGAAAACCGTCTGGCACAAGGCATGGGGACGCTGGACTGGCAATGGCAAGAGCAATCGGGGCATGCGGCGGGGACGATCGAAAAAGGCCGGCTGCAAGGCCAGTGGGTCGAACAGCCGGCAGCCGGGGTCGTGCAGGAAGGCCCTTACCGGGATAGCAAAAAACACGGTCAGTGGTTCGTGCAGCTTGCGGATGGAACCGTGGCGGAAGGCCCCTTTCGGGATGGCAAGGAACACGGCCACTGGGTCTTGCGGCTTGCCGACGGCAGCGTCCAGGAGGGCCCTTACCGAAACGGCAGAGAGCACGGCCACTGGGTCCTGCGGCTTGCCGACGGCAGCGTCCAGGAAGGCCCTTACCGGGACGGCAAGAAACACGGCCGCTGGGTCTTGCGGCTTGCCGACGGGGATACTCGCGAGATCTTATTCCGAAACGGGATCAGAGAGTGAGCCGTTCCGTATTCCAACATCTTTTCGACGATTACAATGACACCCGGAGCTTAGTCTTAGTTCGCTATTAATTTGCGGTAGGCCCGCGGCGTCAGAAACTCGGCAAACTCGCAATCCAAAACAATACTGTCCAGCAACTCGGCTGCCTCGCCGAGCCGGTCCTGGCCGGCGCCGCCCAGTGCCTTGAGTTCCTCCGCGCGGATCTTCTTGTAGAGCTCGGCAGTCACCGCGGCGCCATCGTCGCAGACGGCGCCATGGCGTATCCACTGCCATAACTGCGCGCGGGCGACTTCGGCAGTGGCGGTGTCTTCCATGAGATTGTCTATGGCGGCGGCGCCAATGCCGCACAACCAACGGTCAATGTATTGCAGCGCGCTACTGACATTTTTGCGGATGCCGCGCTCGGTGATTTTGCCGCCGGGGACTTGCGGGTTCAGCAACTTGGCGCGGCCCACTTGCGTACCCTCTTTGCGCGCGTGTTTCTGATGCGGCGCGCCGCCGAGGGCGCGCGCGAAAAGATCCGCTACCACCGGCACCAAATCCGGATGCGACACCCAGGTGCCGTCGAAGCCGTCAGCCAGCTCGCGCTCCTTGTCTTTTCGCACATTGGCAATGGCGGTTTCGTTGACGGCCGGATCCTTGCGGCTGGGAATAAAGGCCGCCATGCCGCCAATGGCGTGGGCGCCCCGGCGGTGGCTGACGGCAACCAGACGTTGCGTGTAGGCGCGCATGGCCGGCACCGTCATCGTGACCTGGGAACGGTCGGGGAAAATATGATCGGCGCGCTCGCGGAAGTGCTTGATAAAGCTAAAGATGTAATCCCAGCGCCCGGCGTTCAAGCCGCAAACGTGGTCGCGCAATTGGTACAGCATTTCGTCCATGCAAAAGGCCGCGGTGACGGTTTCCACCATCACCGTGACGCGCACGCTGCCCTGGGGGATGCCGAGCAAGTCCTGTGCCTTCTTAAACACATCGTTCCACCACCGCGCTTCCAGATGGTGCTCGAGCTTGGGCAGATAAAAATACGGCCCGCTGCCGCGGGCGAGAGTTTCGGCGGCGTTGTGAAAAAAGTACAGGCCGAAATCAAACAGCGCGCCGGATACTTCCTCGCCGTCAACCCGCACATGCGCCTCCGGCAGATGCAAACCGCGCGGGCGCAGTACCAGGGTGGCGATGTCTTCGTGCAACCGGTATTGCCTGCCGGCCTTGCCGGTAAACCGCAACTCCCGGCGCACTGCATCACGCAAATTCACCTGCCCCTGGATCATTCCCTCCCACAAAGGCGACTTCGAGTCTTCCATATCGGCCATGAAGACTCTGGCCCCGGAATTGAGCGCATTGATCATCATGCGCCGGTCCACCGGGGCCGTGATTTCCACCCTGCGATCCCGCAAATCATTCGGCACCGGAGCGACTTGCCATTCGCTGTCGCGGATTTCCCTGGTGGCGGGGTCGAAATCCAGGCCGGAGCCTCCGGTATCCAAAACGGCGCGCCGGCGTCCGAGCAGTTCCAGCCGCCGGGCATTAAAAGAACGGTGCAGTTCGGCGACGAAGGCCAGGGCCTCGGGACTCAGGATTTGCTCAAACCCCGGCTCCATGGCGCCCAAGGTGTCAACGCTGTTTTTCTTGCGAGTCATGGCTGGTACTGTAGGCGAATAAAGCTGCGCAAGGGTAACACAAAACCCTGCCACTCGCGCTGCCCCCGGCGGCGCGCGGCGCCATGCCCGGCCCATGCGCTACCCTCCCGGCGGGCCCACCTCGTTCGCAGCCGCGGAAGCCCTGCCGGAGACCGAGGAACGACAGCGATGCCAAAAGACAAGGGCATAACGCGAAAATCCTGCTGGTCAAAAGCGGTAAACCAGCGTGACCGCGGTCTCGGTGTCCGCATGTTTACGGTCGGCGGGAACGCTCTCGGTGTATTTAATTCCGTAACCCACTTTCAGCGCCAGGTTGCCGACCAGTTGCGACTTCACGGCAACCTGAAACCGCGTGATAGTATTGTCTTCGCCTCTTTCGGCGTTCAGCGACTGTTCGAGACTTGCGGTTTCGGCAAAATCCCATGAATACTCTTGCGCCAGCCGAACGATAATATCTTCCTCTCTGGAGCCTTCCTCCCGCTCGTTAATCCTGTAACCGGGCCCGCCTTCCAGCGCCAATAACATGGCGCCGGTCTTGATAAGCCGGTAACCATAGCCCGATGCCACCGTGCTCTGGAAATCGAAGCCGGAAAACTGGTCGTCCTCGTAAGAGCCAAAGAGAAATGCGTAGGAAGCATCGTTGATAACATAATCCAGCTGCGAAGACAGCAGGTATTTTTCGGCGGTACGCCGGCCATCCTGAGAGCTGTTCGCGGCCTCCAGATGAATGTTATGGCGCAACGGTTCGACGTCATTCGTTACATCGAATTTGGCATTCAAAGTCTGCGAATCGGAGTTGCCGTCCAAGGCCAGGTAACCCAACTCCATATCGCCGGACCAATCGGCCATGACGGCATTGCTTAGCAGCAGCAAGCAGCATGACAACGGATAAATACGCATCGCTCCCTCCGATAAAAACAGCCCGAAAAGGCGCTCGAATGACAGGAACCGTCCTGCTGCCGGTCAATCGCCCTGTACGGATTGCCGCGGATAAGGCCGGGCCAGGCAAATGCGCCGACGACGAACGGCGCGCCCCTGTAGTCCGTCGGCACAGGCGGAGGCCGTTCGCCGGCAGGCCGTTGTCATCCGCGCACCAAGCGAAGGTAAAGCTTCGGCAACCGGTACGGCAGTTCGCTGACATTGCGAACAAACACATAAGACGACTTGCCAAAAATGTACGGCAAATAATCGTTGGCCTTGTCGTCAATGGAAATGCAAAAGGGATGAATGCCCTGCCGGCCCGCCTCCCGGATTGCCATGCGGGTGTCTTCGATGCCGTACCGGCCTTCGTAGCGGTCCAGATCATTCGGCTTGCCATCGGTTAAAATCAATAATAATTTGTTTTTCTGCCGTTGCAACAGCAGCTTGCCTGCCGCATAGCGAATGGCGGCGCCCATGCGGGTATAGAACCCAGGCCGAAGATCCGCAATCCGACCCCTGGTAAGCGCCGTATATCGCTCGTGAAAGAACTTAACCCAGGTAACCCTTACATGGCCGCGGTTCTTCGACGAAAACCCCTGAATTGCAAATTCATCGCCAGTCAGCCCCAGGGTTTCGGAAAAAAGCAACAGGCTGTCCTTAATGCAGTCAATAATCCGCTGTTCGCCATTCACATAGGCATCGGTGGAAAACGATACGTCGGCAAGCAGCAGACACGCGAGGTCCCGCCGGATTCGCATCTGCCGCCGGTACAGATTCTCCGTTGCTAAACTTTTGCCGCTGGCAAGATCGGCGGTCAGCCGCAAGCAGGCGTCCAAATCCAGCTCGCTGCCTTCCGGTTGCGCGTACTGCCAGCTGCTATCCATTAACAAGCGTTCGAATTGCGCTTTCAACCTGCGCGATTTATAGAACAGACGCCGCGGCAACGGGCATGGTCTCGCCCGTGCCGATACCATGGGCTGTATCGCGCAATAACCGGCCCGCAGCGCCCGCTTTCGGTAATCCCATTCCGGTTGCAGTTCTCCTTTTTCCAGGTATTGCTGATCTTCCGCCTCCGCAGGCAAATCCAAATCGAATCTCAGAAGGGATTTGGCGGTTTTATTGTCACGGCACAAACTGACCACGTCCAGATCGTCCAGGCGCCGTTGCGTATTGTCGTCTTCGTCCTCGTCCACAGGACGGTCCACATCAATATATTCCGTCCAGCTAAACAGGCTTTCCAGCCTGGTCGCCAGCAAACCGTCGTCCGTTTTGGGCATTGCTTTCCTTTCCCCCCGGTAACCGCGGCTGTTTTCCAGGTTCCGGCGTTTCTTTTTGCCGCTTTCGGGATCATCGCCGTTTGCGCCTGTTGCGCCCGATGCGGCCGCCGGCATTCGGGGATAGAGCCAAAGCGGCACCCATAGCCCGAACGGTTCGGTCATGGCCGCCGCCGCTTCGCCCGGATATTGCAGCGCACGGATAACAACCGCTTCGCGCTCGATCGCCGCCGGCTCTTGCGCCCGCATCCTGTGTTCGAAAAATGACGCCGCCAGCCTGCGGTAAAGCGGGGCCAGGCCCGGATATTTGTTCAATGTGGCCCGAACGGCGGAGCGGTTGCTATCGAACCAGTCGCTGGCGGCCAGCGGGAAATCGCTATTCGCGGCCAATGCCGACAGCCAGTAATACAATTTGCCGTTCAGCCCCCGCTCGGGGAATACCGCGATCTCTCCCGGCAACCGCAGGCAATCATGCTCCAACGAGGCGACCGCCACGGCCTTATTGGTGCCGGCAATTTTCTGCAGCACGGTTCTGTCCTGCCCAAGCTGGCGCGGTATCGCCGCATCAATTCGATAAGACGGCTCCCCGCCCAAAGCCCGGTACCAGGTTGCCAAAGCGCCTTTCATGGCATCCAGTCGCACGGCGGAAGCCGGGAAATATTTGCACGCCGCCCGCGTGATCAATCCATGCCAGCACTTGCCGACAAGCTCCTCCATTTCAACCGCCTTTTACGGCTTTGCGGATTCTCCCAAGGCCCGGATAAACAAATGCCTGTTGATTCAAGCCGCGGGAAAGACAAACGACACCGAGCAATACCAGGGTGGCATGGATAGACAAGGCGTAAAGCAGCATAACCATCCAGCTATACACGGAAGAAAAGCCGCCGATAGCGATAATGACGAAGCTAATGCCGATAAGCGCCGCCCCGGCAACTATGCTGGCAAAAAAATTCTGCTGCAGCTGCACCGCGGCCACGGGCGCGTCAATCTTCCGGTACTTGATGAACAGCCAGGCCAGCACAAGAAATGCAAGCCCCGGCAGCAGCAAAAGATTCAACAGGTACAATACCGGCGCCAGCACCGCCAGGCGTCTGGCTAATACATGCTCCGAGTCTGGCTCCCCGCGCAACACGGCTCAGGCAAAAATCGCATCCACAACTTCCATAAGCACTTTTATCGTTTCCCGGTCGTCCGTCAAGGATTCGACAATGGCGGCAAAACAGGCATCGCGCACAGTCATGCCGTTGACGATCAACAGGGCCGCGGAAACCAGCAGCCGGGTGGAAGGCGCTTCCTCCAGATCGATATCTTTCAGCGCCCGCAAACCCGATGCCAGGCGCACCAGCTGGCTGGCTTGCACACGGTCGAGGCCCGTCTCCTTGGCGACGATATCCGCCTCCGTTTCCGCATCGGGATAGTCAAACGATGCCGCCAGAAACCGTTGCCGGGTGGACGGCTTCATGCCTTTCAACAAGCTTTGATAACCGGGGTTATAAGACACGACAAGCATAAACTCTGCGGGCGCCGCCAGAACTTCACCGGTGCGCTCGATAGACAACGTGCGGCGATCATCGGTCAGCGGATGCAGTACCACGATGGTGTCCTTGCGCGCCTCCACCACTTCGTCCAGGTAGCAAATCCCTCCCGTACGCACGGCCCTGGTGAGCGGACCATCCTGCCAATAAGTAGAGCCGCCTTCGATCAAATGCCTGCCGACAAGGTCGGAGGCCGCCAGATCGTCATGACAGGCCACGGTAAACAGCGGCCGTTGCAGCTTTGCCGCCATATACCGCACAAACCGCGTCTTGCCGCAGCCGGTTGGACCTTTCAATAACAAGGGCAGCCGCTGCTCGAAGGCCGCCTCGAATAACCGAATTTCATTTGCCTGTTGCCGGTAAAACGGCAACCGGGCAACTGCTGCAACACTCGTTGCCTGCATACGTTGCGTTAAGGCTGATTTATCGCGGCCGCCGCCTCATCGCCGTCCTTGCCGCCCTCGACAAAAAAGCTGACGATGTACAGGATCAGCCCAATCAGAAAAACCACTCCGGTCAGTTCGCGCAACCAATAAAAGATGGCAATCTTATCCTGAACCGCCATAAACGGCAGGCCGTCGTCAATCCGTTGCAGCCATACTTGCAGGATGCCGGCGCCGGTCAGGAACAAGGTAATAAACACCATTGCCACGCTCATCAGCCAGAACGACCACATTTCCACGACCTGCGACAGATTGCTGTTGGCGGCCCCCCTGCCCCGCAGGATCGGCATGGCGTAGGAAATGATAGTCAGCACGATCATCGCATAGGCGCCATAAAATGCCATATGGCCATGGGCCGCGGTGATCTGCGTGCCATGGGTATAATAATTAACGGGGGCAAGGGTATGCAGAAACCCCCAAACGCCAGCGCCGAGAAAGGCCAGCACCGCGGTGCCCATTGCCCACAAAGTAACCGCCTTGTTCGGATGGGAACGGCGGCGCCTGTTGATCATGGTAAACGCAAAAATCGTCATAAAGAAAAACGGCAGCGGCTCCATGGCGGAAAACACCGAACCCCACCATTGCCAATACCCCGGCGTGCCAATCCAGTAATAATGGTGCCCGGTGCCAATGATGCCCGTTATCAGGGCCATCGCGATAATAATGTACAGCCACTTGTCTATTATCTCCCGATCGACGCCCGTCGTTTTGATCAATACGAAGGCGAGGATCGCACCGAGGATCAATTCCCATACGCCCTCGACCCACAAATGCACCACCCACCACCAATAATATTTGTCCAGTACGAGATTATCCGGGTTGTAGAACGCGAATAGAAAGAACACGGCAAGCCCCACCAATCCCGTCAGCAGCACGATACTGACAACGGTCTTTCTGCCTTTCAGCACGGTCAGGCCGATATTGTACAAAAACGACAACACGACCAATACGATGCCGATCTTGGTTATCGTCGGCTGTTCCAGAAACTCCCGCCCCATGGTCGGCAGCAAGTGGTTGCCGGTAATCCGCGCCAGGGTCGCATAAGGCACGGCGAGATAGCCGACGACCGTCAACCCGGCCGCCACCAGAAACACCCAGAACGTAACGATGGCCAGTTTGGGGCTTTCCAGTTCCCGTTCCGCCTCTTCCGGTACAAGAAAATAACTCGCGCCCATAAATCCAAACAGGATCCAGATGATCAATGTATTGGTATGCACCATGCGGGCGACGTTAAACGGAATTTCCGGGAATAGAAAATCGCCTATTACATATTGCAGCCCCATAATAAGGCCGAATACGATCTGTACGACAAACAAGGCAATCGCCGCGACAAAGTACGGCTTGGCAACGGCCTGCGACTGGTATTGCATCGTCATCTCCTCATCCGGTTATGCCAAAGATTGCGCTTCATGCCCTGATCGTTCCCCTCGAATTCCCCCGGCATCAGCCTTGAAGCATCAGCCTTGAATATTGGGCGGCCAATTCTCCGTATCGATCTCGCTGGTCCATTTCAGGAATTCCGCCAGATCGTCCAACTCCTCTTCGCTCAAATCGAATTTGGGCATGCTGCGGCGGCCCGGAATGCCCTCCGCGGGCCTGGACTTGATAAAGCCGATAATCGCTTCTTTCGAGCCGAAGCGGGTATAAACGTTGCCCAGTTCCGGGGCGAAGTAAGCGCCCTCACCCAGCAAAGTATGGCAGCCGATGCAGTTATTCTCTTCCCAGATCAGCTTGCCGTTGGCAACCTGCGCGGTGATATTCTCCCGACGATCCCGTTCAGGCAGCTCCCTGGAGGTATCCAGCGTCAAGCCGAGGAACAACAAGATAAAGAAGACGCTGCCGCCGAAATAAATATTCCGGGCCATACCCTTGGTGAAGAACTCGCTCATCCTGCTACCGTAAAAGAAACGAGATGAATTTTCAACGGCTGAACGAGGCGCCTGTCAAAGCAAAGCAGAAATGTCCTATTCCGGATCTTCGGGCTGGGCCTTTCGTTGACAATACGGCATTGTTCGCGGGGCGCAGGCAAGCGCAAGCGGCTTGTGAGGGGAAAAGATTCCCACTCCGCTATTCCCATGCCCCCACCCCGCCATTCCCGCGCAGGCGGGAATCCAGCGTATAAAGCGCGCGCTTCGCGCTCCTTCATGACGGAGCGAGGGAAAGGCGGACGGCCAAAGATTCGCGCTGTCGCCTGCCGCCGCCATCGCGCGTATGTGCGCGTTCCGCGCTCTATTTGCGCGGGATTCCGGCTTTCGCCGGAATGACG
>JAPPPX010000008.1 GCA_028817305.1 Gammaproteobacteria bacterium
GAACCGGCGCTGGCGCCGGCCAGGGTGACGGTGAACTGCGCCGACTGGCCTTCGTCAATGGTGGCCGGGGTGCCGACGGCGCGGGCGATGCTGACGGTAATGGGATCGCTGGCGGCGATGTCGGCGGTCGCGCTCCGGTCGGCCTGGGTGGCGGTAAGCGCGATGGCGCCCGCGGTCGTCGGCGTGTTGCCCAGGGTCATGGTCAGGGTTTCCATGCCCTCGTTCAGGTTGTCGGCCAGCGCGGTCACGGTGATGTCGGCGGTGGTGGTGGGGCCGGTGCTGTCCGCCATCGCTATGCTCAGGGTGCCGCTCAGGGCGTTGCTGCCGAGGCCCGTGGCGGACACGTCGGCGGCCGTGATGCCGGCGCCGCCGATCGTGTAGGGAATGCTGGCGTCCGCCGTCAGCCGGCCGCCGCTCAGCGTGACGGTGAAGGTCGCGCTGTCGCCTTCGGTCAGGGCGCCGCTGTCCGCGCGGGCCAGCGAGACGCTGATCGCATCGGGGTCGGCAATGCGCACTTGCAGGTTGTTGCCGTTGAAAAGAGGGGCCGGGGCAGCGGTGGTGCTGAGGGTGACGACGAAGGTCTTGTCGGCCTCGTTGCGATCGTCCGTGCCCGCCCCCGTCGCCGCTATGGTGAAGCTCATGCTGGCGCCGCTGGCGGCGCCGGAGGCAAAGGTGAGGCTGCCGCTGGGGAAACTGCCGCCGAAATCCGCGGCCGTTGCCGGATTGCCGCCGCCGCCCGATACCGCCCAGGCGATCGCCTGTTGCTCCGGCAGGCCGGCGCCCGGAGCGGCTGCCAGGGTCACGGTGTAGGCGCCGCCGGTCGTCCCGGCCAGTTCCGCGGGCCCGGAGAGCGCATATGTCGTCCGCTCTCCCGCGCTGGCCCCGATGAGCCAAGCAGCTCTGTTGGGGCCGGCAATTATAGGGGTGGAAGTGCCTTCGTCCGCCGTCTCGATGCCCACGAGAGCGAGCTCCACAGTGCCTACGGCGGGCCCCTGGCGGGGGTCGGAGGGGTGCGTACGCCTCTGCAAGGGAAGGGGAATGTTATCGTCATTGAGCCTCTGGTCGCGGAAACCCTCATCCTCCGGGATCGGGCCTTCGGCAATCCCGTCTTCCAGGATGAGAATGCGGATTACGGCTTCCATTTGACCGGCTGGGATCTGAACCCGTATCCTGCTGACGCCCTCCGAGTTGACGGCGCCGATTCTCCCCTGATTGGGATTCCTCGGATTGGGATCCCCCAGATCGGGACAACAGGCCGGATTGTAGCGGACCGGATCATTGTAAGGCGCGGGATAGTCCGTGGCCCTCGCATCGAAGGCCAGATCGACGGGGATTGCGAGTGCAGAACTGAGTCCGAGCCGGAACTCGACAGTTTCGCCCTCCACGCGCAGCTCCGTTCTTGGGACATTGCTGTTGTTTCGGAGGTACTGAAAGACGCTTCTTACTTGAAGGTTTTGTGCTGCGCCAGGGAACTGCCGCCAGCTTAATGTCGCGGGGCTATCCCCGGCGATGGTTGCGGAGGCGCTTAACCGGGCCGGGTCTGCGCTAAGCTTGACCTGGCTCGCCGCGGCGCCTCTGGGGTTGTCCAAAGTCACCGTGAAGGTCTCCTCGGCCTCGCTGATGCCGTTGTCCTTGGCGCCTATGGTAAGCGTATGGGTGGTGGTGATGCGGCTGCCCGGCTGCGCTCCGTGATCGCTGGGCGCCAGGCGCAAGACGCCGAGCAACCCGCGCACGGCCGCCTCGCACGCTTCCCTCTCCCTTGTCTGGCGGCTCAGACGGAACCTTCTTTGGCACGACCCTAAGCTGTCGTTGAGGAATGCGGTAGGGGTGCCTGAGACGCCGTAAAAATCTCCCTGGTCGTTGGAGTTTGGCTGAATGTGGTTGCCGGATATGCGGAAGGGGATCTCGATTGCGCCGCTCAGGGCAGGGCCGTTCAGCGTGATCGCAAAAACCGCTTCGAATTGGGGACCCGATCCGCCACTGCCCTCTTCCATCAGGTTGCCGCTGTCCGTGCGCCGGATAGAGACGGCGATATCGTCCGTTGCCGGGGGCTCTCTGACGATGAGGGTCACGCTGGCGGTGCTGGTGCCCCGGGCATTGCGGGCCGTGACCGTATATTCCATGCTGGCCGCTGCCGCCGAGGGCGTGCCGCTAATGCGGCAAGTGCCGCCGGAGGCCGCCGCCGACAAGCCGCTGGGCAGGGCGGGGCTAACCGAGCAGCCGCCGCTCGCTTGCACGGGGCCGCCGCGATTGACGAATTCGATCGCGGCGATCGCGACGCCTCGGACCGCATTCGCCGGATTCGGCAGATCGGCGATAGACGGCGGCGCCCTCCGGGGGGCGATTTCCAGCACGAAGGAAACTCGCGAAAAACCGGCGGCATTTGTGGCCCTGGCGACGTATGTACAGCGATTGCCAGCGGTGCCTGCGGGGCAGTCATGCATTCGCCGCCCGATGAAGAAGCTTTCCGGCGTTGGCGCAAGAGGCGTACCGCTGACGGTGCCGGTAGTGAAGTCTATATGCAAGCCCTCGGGCAACGGCGGCGTAGTATCAGCCAACGACGGCGTAATACTCCAGCGCGCCCTGCCGCCGGTGTTGGCGAAGGTCAACGGCTCGATCGGCTCCCCAACAAATCCCTCGCGCACCGGCGGCAGAGCAGGCTGTGTGATGTTCGGAGGCCCGGATATGATGGAAACGATAAGGGTAAGGGTGTCCCCTGCGCCATGGCAGTTCCGCCCCGTCACGGAATATGCGCGGCGGCTCAGCAACGGCGCGCCCGGCGCAGGAGTGCCGCTGATGGTGCCGGTATTGACGTCCCCTGCTCCTACCGTTTCTGTTATCGCTATGCCGGCGGGCAGGGCCGGCGTGATGCTCCAGCCGTCCTGTTCCACTCGATTTGGGACCGCGAGTCGTTGTCCGGGCTCAAGGTCGAATAGTTGGGGGGCGTTGAGGGTGATCGGCGAAATTGGGCGCCCTCTAATCCAGGTTACCTCAAGCGGCCGTCCCTGCAGGATTGCCCTCGTGCTGCCAAAATCGTTTGGGATACGGAATTCGTAAAAAGGGCGTCGAGTAACGTCGTCTTCGCCTCCGGACAAGCGGCCGCCCAAGTCCGGGCACGCGCGTTCGTTGTCATCATGGTTTGCCCAGGCCGGCGTTGACGCAACGAGCAGGCCAGCCTGGCAAAGGCATAGCAAAAGGCCGGTTCGCGCCCCCCGGCATAGCCGCGCCGATAACCGCTTTTTTTGTTTATAATGCATGTTGTTAGATTATTCTCCTAGTCCTTTTTCAAGGATAAATTTGTAGTATAACCGCGTTTGCAGTCCTGTGCCACCTGTCGCCGCGCCGAGAATTGATGGCGCTGTCTCATATGTATCCGAGCCAATACAACTCCCGGATGCGGTATCCCAAATGCCGGATTTGCATGGCCTTCCCTCCTGCTTCGGGAAGTGCCATATGTCTGCGAACCGATGCAACCGAATCCTCAGGGGACTGGCGGCGGCAAGGGCGGCGCGCGCAACGGCGGCGCCGATCTTCGCGCGGGCGCTAAGGGCGGTGGGGACGGGCCAGGTAGGAGCGGCTGCCCATTTCCCTGAGGCGGCTGGCGGTGCGGGAAAAGATGCGGGCATGACGGCGGCCGGCATACAGCCGCTCCGGCGCCGCCGCCGCGGAGACAATCAGCTTGACGTTGCGGTCGTAGAACTCGTCCACCAGGGCGATGAAGCGCCGGGCCCGGTCGTCGTCCGGCGCCTGAAGGCGGGGGATCTCCGACACCAGCACGGTCCGGTACAGCCTTGCGATCTCGATGTAGTCGGCGGGCGCGCGCGGGCCGCCGCAGATTTCCGCGAAGGAGAACCAGACGATTCCCTCGAAGCAGCGCACGGCGCGGATCTCGCGCCCGGCGATCAGGATAACCGCCTCCCCGGCGTCGCCGTGCCCCAGAGCGATGCGCGCGAAGTCCCGCTCCAGGTTGCGCCGGGCGGCGGCGTCCAGAGGATGATAATAGACGCCGGCCCGGTCCAGGAATTGCAGGCGGTAGTCGGTGGCGCCTTGCAGGCACACGACTTCGGTATGCCGTTGCAGGAGGCGAATGGCCGGCAGGAAGCGCTGGCGTTGCAGGCCATCCCGGTAGAGCCGGTCCGGGCGGTCGTTGGAGGTGGCAACCAGCGCCACGCCGCGCTCGAACAGGGCCTCGAGCAGGCCGCCCAGCAACATGGCGTCGGCGATGTCGGAGACGTGGAATTCGTCGAAGAACAACACCCGCGAGCGGCCGGCGAACTCGGTCGCCAGGAGACGCAGGGGGGAGCGGACATTGCCCAGCCGGCGGCGGCGTTCGTGGACCCAGTACATGAAGCGGTGGAAGTGCAGCCGGCGCTTCTCCGGGAAAGGGAGGCTGGCGTACAGCATGTCCATCAGCAAGGTTTTGCCGCGGCCTACGCCGCCCCAGAGGTAGAGCCCGCGGAGGTCGTGGCGGAGGAGACCGAGGCGGCGCAGGATGCCGGCGCCGCGGCGGCGCGCCCGGGGGTGCGTCAGTGCCGCGTACAGCCGCTGCAGGTGCTCCACCACCTGCCGCTGGCATGCATCCGGCGCCAGCAGCCCCTGTGCCAGGGCCTGCCGGTACCGCTCCCGGGGGCTGGACAGAGACACGCGGGCGGCGGCCGGATTTAGAATAGCGACAACTGGCGGGCCGGTGGCGCGGACGGCGGCCGGAAGCGGCCGGTGTCCAGGGCCAGGGGGGCGCGGTTCAGCCCCAGGCGGCTGCAACACAGCCGAAAGCGTTGGGCAATCAGCAAGGCAAAGGCGCCGCTGCCCTTCATGCGCGTTCCGAAACGGGGGTCGTTTTCCCGCCCCTGGCGCAGTTCGCGGATCAATTGGAATACCCTCCCCTCGGCGTGCGGGCGGTGGCTGCGCAACCACTGGCGGAAGAGGCCGCGGACTTCGCGCGGCAGCCGCAGCACGACATAGCCGGCAAAACGGCAGCCGACGGCGGCGGCCTGGCGCAGCACTTCCTCCAGCTCCCGGTCGTTGACGGCGGGGATCACGGGGGCGAACATCACCCCGGCCGGAATCCCCGCGGCGGCCAGCCGCTCCAGGGTTTGCAGGCGCCGCCGGGGGGCCGTGGCGCGCGGTTCCAGGCGCCGCGCCAGGTCGTGGTCCAGGGTGGTCAGCGACAGGGAGACCTTGACCAGTCCCCGGGCCGCCATGGGCGCCAGCAGGTCCAGGTCGCGCTCCACCAGGGAGGACTTGGTGGTGATCAGCAGGGGATGGCCGCAGTCGGCGAGGACCTCGATGATCTGCCGGGTCACCTGGAAGCGCCGCTCGATCGGCTGATAGGGATCGGTGTTGGTGCCCAGAGCGATGGGCCGGCAGCGGTAGCCATTGCGGCTCAATTCCCGCCGCAACAGTTCCGCCGCCGCCGGCTTGGCGAACAGGCGGGTCTCGAAATCCAAGCCCGGGGAGAGATCCAGATAGGCATGGGTGGGGCGGGCGTAGCAGTAGATGCAACCGTGTTCGCAGCCCCGGTAGGGGTTGATGGACCGGTCGAAGGGGACATCGGGCGAACGGTTGCGGCTGACGATGCTGCGCGGCGACTCCAGGGTAACCGTAGTCCGCAGGCGCGGACCGGGCCCGGGGGCCTGCCCGCCCCAGCCGTCGTCCGCGATCTGGCGTTCGACGGGGAGGTAGCGGGGGGCCGGGTTGCCGAGCGCGCCCCTGCCTTTGCGCCAACCGTCGCCGACGGCGCCCGTCATGAGCGGGGGCGGGGGCGGGGGAATGGAGATATGCGGGATCTTCTGCTCATGGTCTTCTTCTGCCTGCGGGGATGGCGCCGTACGGCCGCGTTCCGTAATATACTACGCGATATGGCGTGCCCGAGGGGGCGCCTGAGAGGGCACAACATGATCTTTCCGAACAGCAGGCAACGCTGGTCAAGGCGCCCCGGCGGGAGGGGCCTTGCCGGGAACGAATGGCGATGACAACGCTGCAAGCATTGATATTTGACGTGGACGGCACCCTGGCGGACACCGAAGACTTGCATCGCCGGGCCTTCAACGCCGCTTTCCGGGACGCCGGCCTGAAGTGGCGGTGGGGCACGACTCAGTACAGCCGCCTGTTGCTGACCTCCGGGGGCCGAGAGCGCATTTTCGCCCATGCCCGCCGGCACATGCCGGACAGCGGGTTGTCGGCAACCGCCCTGGACGAGTGGGCGGGGCAGCTGCACGAGCGCAAATCGCGGCTCTACCGGCAGTTGCTGGCGGAGCGCCCGCCGCCGTTGCGCCGCGGGATCATGCGGTTGCTGGACGAGGCAGACGGGCGGGGGCTGCGCTTGGCGATCGCCACCAGCTCTTCGCGGCAAAACGTCAGCGCCCTGTTGCGGCACTGCGGCTACCCGGAATTGGAACAACGCTTTGCGGCGATCGTTACCGGCGACACGGTGCCGGAGAAAAAGCCCGCGCCTGCCGTTTACCGCCGTGTCCTGGAGGAGTTGCGTCTGCCCGCGGGGCGTTGCATCGCCATTGAAGATACCCAGAGCGGGAATACGGCCGCCCTGGCGGCGGGCCTGAGAACGGTGATCACTGTCCACCGCTTTACTCGCGCACACGAATTCCAGGGCGCGTCCCTGGTGCTGAACGGCCTGGGAGAACCGGGGCGACCGTTCCGGGTCCTGACCGGCAACGCGGGGGGCCACTCCTGGGTCGGCCTGGAATTGCTGGAGCGGGTCGCGGCCAGGGACGCCGGCGGCGCCCTGCCGCGGGTGGCGGAACCGGCGGCGGCCCGCGAACAATAAGCCCCAAGCCGCCTGCACAAGGCTCTTGTACAGGGCTCCAGGGCTCTCCTGGAACCCCGGCGCTCCCCAGCCGTTACGCAAAAGATTCCCGCCCCGCCGCCCAACCTGCCCCGCTATTCCTGCCCCCGTTAATGCAGTAAAGACAAGCCAGGGGCAAGCCTGCGCCTCATTTTTCCCATCACTCCCCCCTTGAGGGGGAGTCGCAGCAGCCAAGCCGCCAGGCGCCGGCTGCTGCGGTGGGGGGAAGGCGGCCCTTGCGGTTCTCCTGGGCGGTGGGGCGGTGGGGCGATGGAGGCGCTTTCGATGCTCCCCCCACCGGCGCGACTTCGGGCTTGCGCCCTCGTCTTGCCGACTCCCCCTCAAGGGGGGAGTGATGC
>JAPPPX010000121.1 GCA_028817305.1 Gammaproteobacteria bacterium
CACCTAATCCGGCTTTACGGGGGCGTTCCGAGGGGTAGTCATGCGCGTCATGATGTGGGTGTTGGGGCGGAATGTCAACTGTTAAAAAGCCGCTGGATGCAGTCGCTGGATTCCGGGGCGTTCCGCGCCGTTTGTGCCCGCGACTACGCGGCGTCCCACAGCGCGCGCAACGGCACGGCGTGCAGGCCGTCGCCGAAACTCAAGACGCGCGCGCCGCGGTATAACAGCGCGCCGGCGGCGAAATGCCGGCCGGCCGCCGCTTTCAGCCTGCGCAAACCGCGGAAGTCGCGCTCGCCGACGGTGGCCGCTGCCTTGACCTCGACGCCGGCCAAGGCGAGCGCATCGCGCTCGATGACGATGTCCGCTTCCTTGCCGTCTTTTTCCCGGTAGTGAAAAAATCGGTGCGGCGTCGGATGCGCGCTGGCCTGCCGGCGGAGCTCCTGCAGGACGAAAGTTTCCAGCATGTGGCCGAACCGGGCGGCGTCGGATGCCAGCGCCGCGGGGCTCAGGTTCAGCAGCGCGCAGGCCACTCCGGTGTCGCCGAGGTGGAGTTTGGGCGTTTTTATCAGGCGTTTTTTGCGGTTGCCGTGCCACGCGGGGACTCTTTCCAGCAGGAACATTTTGGCGAGAAGGGCGAGGTAACTCTCGACCGTGTTGCGGCTGATTTGGAACGAGGACGACAGATTGTTCACGCTCAACAGTTGGGCGGTTTGCGCCGCGGCCAGGGTCAGCAGGCGGAGCAGGATTTCAGGCGCGCGGATGTTGGCGATGCCCGGCACATCATGCTGGACGAGGGTGTCGATGTAACTTTGATACCAGGCCCGTTGGCGCGCGCCGGCGCGCTGCAGCGCGGCCGGATAACCGCCCGCGGCCACGCGCTCCATGGTTTGTTGCGGCGTGGTTTTTGGTCTGCGCATGCGGAATCGGGAGGAAAAAAGCGCGTCGAGAAATCCGGGCTTGGCGCGCGCCAGTTCGCACTGCGAAAACGGATGCAGTTCGATGATGTCCATGCGCCCGGCCAGGGAGTCGGTGATTGCGCGCACCTGCAGCACATTGACCGAGCCGGTCAGAATGAAACGCCCGGGCGTGCGCTCGCGGTCCACCGACAACTTGACCGCGGAAAAAATGCCCGGCGCTTTCTGCGCCTCGTCCAGCACCACGCGCGGCGGCAGGGCGTCGACAAAACCGCCGGGGTCGGCCTCCGCGGCGTTGCAGACGGCGCGGTCGTCAAAACTGATGTACTCGTATCCCGAGGCGAGGCCGACGGTTTGCGCGAGCGTGGTTTTGCCGCACTGGCGGGGGCCTTGAATCAACACGACCGGGGAATCGGCAAGGGATTCCCGCAATCGCGCTTCGGCATGACGCGGATAACTGATGCCGGTCATGCGACCGATTGTAAGTTACAAGCGCGACCAATTGTCAACTTGGCCCGCGTCCAATGTTCAGTTTCGCCGCAAAATTGGCATTTTTTACTTGTAAATCAATGGAATATGGATTGCGACCGATTTTCAATCAACACCGCGTCTAATTTTCAATTTAATCCCTGGGCCGGCGGCGCATTCCACTCGCCGCGCCGGTCAATGCCGCGTCCGCCGGGCGGTCTTTTTGCCGCGCCCGCCGCCGGGCGGAAGTCCAGCGCCTTTTTCCCGTCGCCGCGGCGGCGCCAGTTGCGATGGCGGCGTCCGGCTCTTGCGACTTGCCGCCGGCGGCGCGGTGGTGGAGACTAGGCAGCGGCAGAGTCGGCCGGGCAACCGCTGCGCCGGGGACCGCGGTCCCGGCGGCGCAGAGGAAAGTCCGGGCTCCGCAAGGCAGGGTGCCAGGTAATGCCTGGGAGGCGCGAGCCTACGGAAAGTGCCGCAGAAAATATACCGCCTCGCGTCCTGCGCGAGGTAAGGGTGAAAAGGTGCGGTAAGAGCGCACCGCGCCGGCAGCAATGCCGGCGGCAGGGCAAACCCCACCCGGAGCAAGACCGAATAGGGGAACCGCCGATTCCTTCGGCAGGCGCCGCCTGCGCCGCGTTCCCGGGTAGGTCGCGGGAGACATGCGGCGACGCATGTCCCAGATGGATGGTTGCCGCCGCCTCGTTTTGGGGCGGTACAGAACCCGGCTTACAGGCCGACTCTCCACTACAATCGCGGTGCAGGCCGCGGCAAGGGCGCCGGGCGCCCCTTGCGGGGCGGGGGCGCCGAAGGGCCGAATGCCCGCCCGAATGCCCGTCCTTTGGGCATCCCGCCTCGGGTCCCGCGCGCCCTCCCGGGCCCCCGCCCCGCATAAGCCTTTGAGAATGCGGCCTTTTTCCATGCGGCACAGGCCGCGCTTTGCTTGACATACTTATTCCCCATCCCTATAGTCCGTGGGATATAGTGTCAAAAAGTGGAGCGATGTGGAGAATAGTGGAGGCCAACGTTTACGCGGCGGCGGCATAGTCAGCCTGGATGCCAAGGGGCGCCTGGCCATTCCCAGCCGCATCCGCGAGCGCCTGCAGGGCGATTCGGAGGGCGCCCTGGTGCTGACCGTCAACCCGATGGACCGCGCCCTGTGGCTGTATCCCATGCGCCGCTGGGAGACGATCGAGCTCAAACTCGACGCGCTCTCCGATTTCGAGCGGGAGAGTCGGCGCATCAAGCAGGTCATGCAGGGATACGCGGAAGAATGCCGCTGCGACGCCGGCGGCAGATTGCTGATCCCGCAGACCTTGCGGGGCATCGCCGGGTTGAAAAAGCAGGTGGCCCTGCTCGGCCAGGGGCACCGCATCGAACTCTGGGACGAGAAGCTCTGGACGCAACAGATGGAGCAGTGGCTGCGAGAGACTCGCGAGAATCGGAAGCAGCCTTCGGAGGCACTGCAATCCTTGTCGCTCTGAAACAGGGGCCGGCGCCGGCGAGACGCCCGCCTGCCGGGGACGAAACGCGCGCGCGGCGGCGCGCGCTGGAGACGGCCGGCGACGGCATGGGCATTGGCATGGGCATGGGAGAACATCGGTCATTGCACGGGCACATCCCCGCGATGCTGGGCCCGGTGCTGGACGGGCTGGGGTTGCGCCCGGACGGTTGCTACGCGGATTGCACTTACGGCCGGGGCGGTCACAGCGCGGCGATCCTGGCCCGACTGGGCGCGGCAGGCAGGCTGCTGGCCTTCGACAAGGACCCCGAGGCGGCACGGCACGGCCAACGGCGCTTCGCGGACGATCCTCGTTTCCGCATCGTCCGGGCCTCGTTCTGCCGTCTGACCGAAGTGGCGGCGGAAGAGGGGCGCGGCGGCCGGGTGGACGGGGTGTTGTTCGACCTGGGCGTGTCCCTGCCCCAGTTGCTGGACGCGGCGCGCGGCTTTGGCCTGCGCCAGGATGGCGCGCTGGACATGCGTATGGACCCATCCCAGGGCCAGAGCGCCGCCGATTGGATTGCCCGCGCTACCGAGCGGGAGATGGCCCGCGTGTTTCGGGAGTACGGCGAGGAACGCTACGCCCGGCGCGTCGCGCGCGCCATCGTCGCGGCGCGCCGGCAAGCGCGAATCCAGGGCTGCGGACAACTGGCGGACATCATCCGCCGGGCGATGCCGGCGGGCCGGGGCGGGCGCGGCGGCAGAGGCGGCAGGCACCCGGCCACTCGCTGCTTCCAGGCCATCCGCATCCATATCAACCGGGAACTCGACGAGCTGCGCGAGGGACTGGAACAGGCGGCAAAGCTGCTGGCTCCTGGCGGACGCCTGGCGGTCATCAGCTTCCATTCCCTGGAGGACCGGATCGTCAAGCGCTTTCTGCGCGAACGGCGGCAGGCGGAGGGCGCCCGCCTGTTGCCGGTAGCCGGCCCGCTGCGCCCCGACCCGGAAGAGGTGACGGCCAACCCGCGCTGCCGCAGCGCGGTGCTGCGCGTTGCCGGCAGGGAACGATGAAGGCGCTGCATCCGGCTCTGCTGCCCTGGCTGCTGGGTCTGGCGATCTTCCTGACCGCCGTCTTGATCGTCTGGTCGCGGCACGAGGCGCGGCGCCTGTTCGTCGAGATGCAGCAGTTGGAGCGCGACCGGGACGCGCTGAACGAACAATGGGGCCGGTTGCAGTTGGAGCGCAGCACCTGGGCCGATCACGGCCGCATCGAACGGTTGGCGCGCACCCGGATCGGCATGGGCCTGCCGCGGGAGGAAGTCCTGGTGATCCTGCGGGGAGGCCCCGAGGCGGCGCCCGGACGCCGCGCCGGAGCAGGGGACTGACGCCCCGTGCGGCACCGGTACCGGCATATCACGCTGCTGTGCCTGCTGCACCTGGCGGCGGCGGTGCTGCTGGCCCGCGTCGCCTACTTGCAGCTGTACCAGCAAGAGTCTCTGGAGGAGCACGGGGACGCGCGCGCGCTGCGGGTCATGGAAGTGCCCGCGATCCGCGGCATGATCACGGACCGCCACGGGGAACCGCTGGCGATCAGCACGCCGGTGCATTCCATATGGGCCACCCCCCGCGAGCTGCTGGCGGCGGAAGACGCAGGGCTGGCGCGGCTGGCGCAGCTGTTGAATACGGAGCCCGCCGCGCTGCGGCGGCGGTTGCAGGAGCGCATCCGCAAAGATTTCGTCTATCTGCACCGGGGGGCGGAACCCGATTTCGGCGCCCGGGTCATGGCGCTGGGGCTGCCCGGCGTGTCCGTGCAGAGGGAATACCGGCGCTATTACCCGGCCGGCGAGGTCACGGCGCAACTGCTGGGCTTTACCGACATAGACGACCGCGGGCAGGAGGGCATCGAACTGCGGCACGACGACCGGCTGCGGGGGCGGCGCGGCGTCAAACGAGTGTTGCGGGACCGGCTGGGACAGACCGTCAAGAATATCGAGACCGTGCGCGCGGCGGTGCCGGGCCGCGACCTGACGCTGGCCATAGACCGCAGGCTCCAGTACCTGGCGCACCGGGAATTGAAGACGGCGGTGGCGCAGCGGCGGGCGGCGGCGGGTACGCTGGTGCTGGTGGCTCCCGACAGCGGCGAGGTGCTGGCAATGGCGAACCAGCCCTCCTACAACCCGAATAGCCGGCAGGACCTGGAGCGGCGCTACCACCGCAATATATCCGTCACGGATTCTTTCGAGCCCGGCTCCACGATCAAACCCTTCACCGCGCTGGCGGCGCTGCTGTCCGGCAGCTACCTGCCCGCCTCGCGCGTGGACACCGCCCCCGGCACGCTACGGGTCGGCGGCCATACGATCCATGACCGGCGCAACTACGGCGTGCTGGACCTGACCCATGTCCTGGCCAATTCCAGCAACGTCGGGATCAGCAAGATCGCGCTGTCGCTGCCGTCCGACCTGCTCTGGAGAGTGCTGAACTCCGTCGGCTTCGGCTCCGGCACGGGCAGCGGTTTCCCCGGCGAGTTCGCGGGCCGCCTGAACCACTACGCGCACTGGTCGCGGATCGAGCAGGCCACGGTGGCATACGGCTACGGCATCTCCGCCACGGCCCTGCAGTTGGCGCGCGCCTACTCGCTGCTGGCGACGGACGGCTGGTTGCCGGAGATTCGCCTGGAGCGGCTGGACGGACCGCCGAAGCGGCGGCAGCTGTTCCCCGCGGCGGAGGTGACCATGGTGCGCGCCATGCTGGAACAAGTGGTGCAGCAACCGGCGGGGACCGGCAAACGGGCCGCCGTGAACCGCTACCGGGTCGCCGGCAAGACGGGCACGGTGCGCAAAAACAGCGGCGGCAACTACGAGGGCAACCGGCACCAAGCCCTATTCGTGGGCATGGCGCCGGCCAGCGATCCGCGGCTGGTCATGGCGGTGGTGATAGACGAACCGGCCGGCAAAGAATACTACGGCAGCCAAGTGGCGGCGCCGGTGTTCTCGAAAGTCATGGAGGCCAGCCTGCGGCTGCTGAACGTGCCGCCGGACAACCTTTCGGACCTGGACCGGCTGTTGGTCGAGCGCTCGGGACGCGCCCCAGCCGAGGCGCCGGACGATGCCGGACGCGGCTAAGCGGGGGGAGGGACGGCCAGTGCGGGAATTGCTGTCGGGAATGACCGGAACGGCGCCTGACCCGGCGCTGGTCGTCTCCGGCCTGAGCATGGACAGCAGGAAGACGCGGGCCGGAGATTTGTTTCTCGCCTGCCGGGGCGGGCACACCCGGGGCGCGCGCCATATCCCGGAGGCGGTACGGGCCGGGGCGGCGGCCGTCGCCGTGGAGGCGGCAGACTGCCCCCGGGAAGACGCGGGCCGCCCGCTGTTTCCCATCGCCGGGCTGCGGGCGCGCGCCGGGATCGTGGCCGACCGTTTCTATGCCTCCCCCTCGCGGGAGTTGCGGGCGGTAGGCGTCACCGGCACCAACGGCAAGACCACGGTCGCCCATCTGATCGGCGGGGGGCTGGCGCGGCTGCGCGGCAACGACCGCTGCTGCGGCCTGATCGGCAGCCTGGGCAACGGATTCCCCCGGGCACTGCGGCCGGGGCCGCATACCACCCCGGACCCGGTCGCCCTCCACGCGCTGTTGCGCGAGATGCGGGGCCTGGGCGCGGACTACGCCGCCATCGAAGTCTCCTCGCACGCGCTGGACCAGGAGCGCGCCAGCGGAGTGCGCTTCCAGCTGGCGGTTTTCACCAACCTGGGCCGGGACCACCTGGACTACCACGGCAACCGGGAGCGCTACGCCGCGGCCAAGAGGCGCCTGCTTTCCTGGCCCGGCTTGCAGGCGGCGATCCTCAACCTGGACGACGCGCACGGCCGGCGGTGGTTCCGGGAACTGCAAGACGCGCGGCAGGAGGCCATCGGCTATACCCTGCGCCAGGCGCCCCCGCCCGGCGGCGGACCGTGCCTGCAAGGGCGCATCGAAGCCGCGGACCGGGACGGCATGACCCTGAGCCTGCGCGGCCCCTGGGGCGAGGGCCGCTTGCGGACGCCGCTGATCGGCGAGGCGAGCGCGGGCAACCTGCTGGCCGCCGCCGCCACACTCTGCCGGCTGGGCGCGCCGCCGGCGCAGGCCCTGGCCGCCCTGGGCGCCCTGGAGGCCGTCCCCGGGCGCATGGAGCGCTTCGCCGCGCCCGGGCGGCCGTTGGCGGTCGTGGACTACGCGCACAACCCGGAGGCGTTGCGGCAGGCGCTGCGCAGCCTGCGCGACATCACGCCGGGGCGGCTGTGGTGCGTGTTCGGCTGCGGCGGCGACCGCGACCGGGGCAAGCGCCCCGAGATGGGCAAGGCGGCGGCCGAGCTCGCCGACCGGGCGATCGCCACCAACGACAACCCGCGCGGGGAGCCGCCGCTGCAAATCATAGAGGAGATCCGCGCCGGCGCCCGCCGCGACCGGCGCCCGGAAGCGATCCCGGACCGCAAACAGGCCATCGCGGCGGCCATCGCCGGGGCAGGGGAAACGGACACGGTGTTGGTCGCCGGCAAAGGGCACGAGCGCTTCCAGGAGGCCGGGGGCCGGCGGCGGCCCTTCGACGACCGCCTGCAAGTGCGCCGGGCGCTGGGGTTGGCGCCGTGATCCGCATGCGCCTGTCCGAGGCCGCCGCCGCGCTGGACGGCGCTTATCTGGGGCGTGATGTCGCGTTCCGGGGCTGCGGCATAGACTCGCGCGATATCGGCGAGCAGGAGTTGTTCATCGCCCTGCAGGGGCGGCACTGCGATGGCCACGATTTCGTGGCCGCCGCCAGCGCCCGCGGCGCGGCCGCCGCCATGGTGGAATGGGCGCCTGCCGGCAGCGCGTCCTGCCCGCTGTTGCGGGTGGATCGGTCTCGCGGCGCCATGGGGCGCCTGGCCGCCCGCTGGCGCTCCCGCTTCCGGCTGCCCGTGGTCGGCGTGACCGGCAGCAACGGCAAGACCACGGTCAAGGAAATGCTGGCGGCGGTGCTGGCGCTGTCGGCGCCGGTGCTGGCCACGGCCGGGAACCGCAATAACGACCTGGGCGTACCCCTGACGCTGTTCCATCTGGGGCGGGAACACGGGTACGCGGTAATCGAGATGGGCGCGAACCACAAAGGGGAGATCGGCGCGTTGGCGCGAATGGCGCGGCCCAGAGTCGCGGCGATCACGCAGTGCGCCCCCGCGCATCTCGCCGGTTTCGGCGACGTGGGGGCGGTCGCGGAGGCCAAATCCGAGATCTTCGACGGCCTGGAAAGCGGCGGGGCGGCGGTTATCAACGCCGACGACAGGTACGCCGGACTGTGGCGCGCCCGCGCCCGGAATTACGACCGAATCACTTTCGGCCTGGAGCGCCCCGCGGACGTGACGGCCAGCGACATCGAAGACGCCCCGCCCGCGGGGAGGCAGCGCTTCCTGCTGTCCCTCCCCAACGCCCGGGCGGAGGTGCGGCTGCCGTTGTGCGGCCGGCACAACCTGATGAACGCGCTGGCGGCGGCAGCCTGCGCCCATGCCCTGGAGACCCCCGTGGAGCGGATCCGCGAAGGCCTGGAGAAAGTGGCGCCGCTGCAGGGCCGCCTGCAACTTCGGCGGGGCACGGGCGGCAGCCTGCTGCTGGACGATAGTTACAATGCCAACCCGACCTCTTTGCAGGCGGGGATCGAGGTGATGCGCAAACACCGGAGGCGGCACTGGCTGGCGCTGGGCGACATGAACGAGCTGGGCGGCGAGGCCGTGGAATGGCATCGCCGGGCGGGCCGCGAGGCGCGCGCGCGCGGGGTGCAAAGGCTGTACGCGCTGGGGGAGCTGGCCGCGGAGGCGGCCGCCGCCTTTGGCCCGGGCGGCACTGCCTATGCCGACCTGGAGGCGCTGGGCGACGCCTTGGATGCCGAACTGAGCGGCGACGTGATCCTGCTGGTCAAGGGCTCGCGCGGGTTGGCGCTGGAGCGGCTGGTGGCCCGGCTGGCGGCGGAGGCTTAAGGGATGTTGACCTGGCTGTTCGACTACCTGACTCAGTATTACAGCGGCTTCAACGTGTTCCGCTACCTCACGCTGCGCGCCATCCTGGGGCTGTTGACGGCCCTGCTGCTCTGTCTGTTCGTCGGGCCGCTGTTCATCCGGCGCCTGAGCCGGCACCGGGTCTCGCAGACCGTGAGCGGGCTGGGCCCCGAGTCGCACAGCGTCAAATCGGGAACCCCCACCATGGGCGGGCTGATGATCCTGTTCTCGCTGCTGCTCAGCTCTCTCTGCTGGGCGGATCCGGGCAACCGCTTCGTGCAGGTGGCCATCGCCACCACGGTACTGTTCGGGCTGATCGGCCTGGCGGACGATTACGGCAAGGTGCGCCACGGGCGGGCGGAGGCGGGACTCGCGGCCTGGCAGAAATACCTGTGGCAATCGCTGGCCGGGCTGGCGGTGGCGCTGTTCCTGTTCTTTACCGCCCAGGCGCCGTCCGAGACGCAGTTGATCGTCCCCTTCGTCAAGCAGGTGGCGATTGACGTGGGCTGGCTGTACGTGTTGTTGGCGTACTTCGTGATCGTCGGCACCAGCAACGCCGTCAACCTGACCGACGGGCTGGACGGCCTGGCGATCCTGCCGATCGTGCTGATCGCCGGCGCCCTGGCGGTATTTGCCTATCTGGGCGGCAACGCGCGCTTCGCTCAGTATCTGGGCATCCCCTACGTGCCGGGCAGCGGCGAACTGGCCATCTTCTGCGGGGCGGTCATGGGCGCCGGGCTGGGCTTTCTCTGGTTCAACACCTACCCGGCCCAGGTGTTCATGGGAGACATCGGCGCCCTCTCCCTCGGGGCGGCGCTGGGCGCCGTGGCGGTGATGGTGCGCCAGGAAATCGTGTTGTTCATCATGGGCGGGTTGTTCGTGCTGGAGACCGTTTCCGTGATCCTGCAGGTGGCTTCCTGCCGGCTGACCGGTCAGCGGCTGTTTCGCATGGCGCCCCTGCACCATCACCTGGAGTTGAAGGGCTGGCCGGAACCGAAGATCATCGTACGGTTGTGGATCGTCACGGTGATCCTGGTGCTGATCGGCCTGTCGAGCCTGAAGATACGATGACGCGCGGCGAAGGCTCTCCGCTCGCGGCAGGGGCGCAATACGATGCGACCATCGTGGGGCTCGGGCGCACCGGCCTCGCCTGCGCCCGCGTCCTGCACCGGGAGCGGCGCAAGTTCGCGGTAACCGACTCCAGGAAGGCGCCGCCCTGCCTCGCCGAGTTGCGGGCGGAAATGCCGGAGGTCCCGGTATCGCTGGGAGGGTGGGACGAGGCCGCCCTGGGCGATTCGCGCCAGTTGATCGTAAGCCCCGGCGTCGATCCGGAGATGCCCACCCTGGCAAGGGCGCGCCGGGCCGGCATCCCGTTGCTGGGCGATGTGGATCTGTTCTGCCTGCGGACGCAGGCGCCCATCGTCGCCGTGACCGGCACCAACGGCAAGAGCACCGTGGTCAGCCTGGTCGCGGAAATGGGGCGCCGTGCCGGGCTGCGGACCGAGGCCGGCGGCAACATCGGCATCCCCGCCCCGGAGTTGCTGGACAAGCCGGCCGACTTGTATGTGCTGGAGCTGTCCAGCTTTCAACTGGAGACGCTGCACTCGCTGCGGGCCGTGGCGGCCACCGTGCTGAACCTGAGCCCCGATCACCTGGATCGCCACGGCGGGATGCAGGAATACCTGGCCCTGAAGGCGCACATCTACGACGGCGCCCGCGTCATGGTCCTGAACCGGGACGACACGCGGCTCGACTCGCTGCGACAGCCCGGGCGCAACGCCCTGGGTTTCACCCTGGGCGCGCCGAAGGCGGAGGATTTCGGGATCCGCGACGGCTGGCTGGCCCGCGGCGAACGGTTGCTGTTGCCCGCGGCGGAGTTGCGGATGCCGGGCGGGCACAACGTGGCCAACTGCCTCGCGGCCCTGGCGCTGGGAAGCGCCGCGGGGCTGGCGGAGACGGCCATGCTGGACGCGCTACGGGAGTTCCCCGGGCTCCGGCACCGCACGCAAAGGGTCGCCACGCACAACGCGGTCAGCTGGTACGACGACTCCAAGGCCACCAACCCCGCCGCCGCCGCCGCCGCCCTGCGGGGGCTGGCCGGGGATGCCAACATCGTGTTGATCGCGGGGGGCGAGGCCAAAACCGAGGACTTCGGGGAACTGGCGGTGGCGGCGCAGGGCCGGGTGAAGACGGCCATCCTGATCGGGCGCGACGCGGGCTTGCTGGCCCAGGCCCTGGAAGACGCGGCGCCGACGCGGCGGGCCGGCGATATGGCGGCGGCAGTGCGGGCGGCAAAGCGGTGGGCGGCGCCCGGCGACATCGTGCTGCTGTCCCCCGCCTGCGCCAGTTTCGACATGTACCGGGACTACCGGCACCGGGGCGACGCCTTCGCCGCCGCGGTGCGGGAACTGCTGCCGCCGGGAGAGCGCGGGTGATCCCGGCGCAAGCCACCGCGACAGCCGGCCCGGGGGCCGCGGGACCGCGCCCCGGCGCCTTGTTCGCAAACTACGACGCCAGGCTGATATGGCTGACGCTGTTCATGCTCGGGGCGGGGCTGGTCATGATGGCCTCCGCCTCCGTCACCATCGCCGAGCGCGGCTTCCAGGAGCCGCTGTATTACTTTTGGCGGCAACTGGCGAACTGCACGCTGGGATTGGCGCTGGGCTACGGCGCGATGCGCCTGCGGCTCGACCTGTTGCGGCGGTGGGGCTTGGCGCTGTTGCTGCTGGGCATCCTGCTGCTCATCCTGATCCTGGTCCCCGGCCTGGGCAGGGAAGTCAACGGCAGTACGCGCTGGCTCCGCCTCGGCCCCGTCTCGCTGCAGGCGTCGGAGCCGATGAAGCTCTTCATGGTGATCTATCTCGCCGGGTACCTGGAGCGGCGCGGGCGCCTGGTGCGACAGACCATGCAGGGCTTCTTCCTGCCGCTGGTCCTGCTGGCCGTGGTCTGCCTCCTGCTGCTGCTGGAGCCGGACTACGGCGCCACCGCGGTGCTGGCGGCCACCACCCTGGGCATGCTGTTCGTAGGCGGCGTCTCCGTCCTGCGCTCTCTGTTCTGGACGGCGGCGGCGGGCGCCGTCATGTTCACCCTGGCGGTGCTGTCGCCCTACCGGCTACAGCGCATGATCAGCTTCCTCGACCCCTGGCAGGACCCCTTCGATCAGGGCTTTCAACTCACCCAGGCGCTGATCGCCTTCGGCCGCGGCGGCTGGTTCGGGGAAGGGCTGGGCGGCGGCCTGCAAAAACTCTTCTACCTCCCGGAGGCGCATACCGACTTCGTATTCGCCATCATCGCCGAGGAGTTGGGCTTCCTCGGCAGCGTGGCGACGATCCTGGCCTTCTACCTGCTGGTGAGCCGGTGCTTCGCCATCGCCGCCCGGGCGGCGACGGCCGGGCGCCTTTTTGCCGCCTACCTGTGCTACGGCTTCGGGTTGCTGCTCGGCATCCAGACTTTCGTCAATATTGGCGTCAACACGGGGCTCCTGCCCACCAAGGGGCTGACGCTGCCGCTGATCAGCTACGGCGGCAACAGCATCCTGGTCACCCTGATCGCGATCGGGCTGGTCTTGCGCGCCGGGTACGAGAGCCGGCTGCCGTGCCCGGAGCGGGCAAGGCCGTGAACGGGGCCGCGAACGGGGCCGCGGACGGCGCGGGCGGGCGGCCGGTATTGATCATGGCCGGGGGCACGGGGGGGCATGTCTATCCGGCGCTGGCCGTCGCCCAGTGGCTGCGCGCCGGCGGCTGGCCGTTGCTGTGGCTCGGGTCCCGCGACGGCCTGGAGGCGCAGGTGGCCTCGCGCCACGGCTTCCGGCTGTTGCCGGTACGCATTCGGCCGTTGCGCGGGCGCGGCCGCGGGCGGCGGGCGCTGGCGCTGTTGGGTGCCGTTGCGGCGCTGTTCCACTCCCTGTGGTACCTGCTCCGGTACCGCCCGTCCGTAGTCCTGGGCGCCGGCGGCGCGGCCAGCGGGCCGGGAGGGCTGGCCGCCTGGCTGCTGCGCATTCCGCTGTGCATCCACGAACAAAACACCGTGCCGGGGCTGAGCAACCGCCTGTTGGCGCGCATCGCCACGGTGGCGATGGAGGCATATCCCGGCAGTTTTCCGCGCCGCAACGCGGCCACGGCGACTACGGGCAACCCGGTGCGGGCGGAGATCTGGCGGGCGGCGGCGGCGCGGCGGCAACAGCGGCGGCGGGACGCGGCGGAGCTGCGCCTGTTGGTGCTGGGCGGCAGCCAGGGGGCGCGGACGCTGAACCTGACGCTGCCGCCGGCCGTGCACCAGCTGGCCGACCGGGTGCGGCTGATCGTCCGCCACCAGACCGGCCCGGACATGCGCGAGGAAACGCGCGCCCGCTACGCGGAGCTGAGCGGCCGGGTGCAACTGGATGCCTACATCGAGGACATGGCGGCGGCTTACGGCTGGGCGGACCTGGCGGTCTGCCGCGCGGGCGCCCTGACCCTGGCGGAACTGGCCGCGATGGGCCTCGCCGCCATTCTGGTGCCCTATCCCTACGCCGCCGACGATCACCAGACGAGCAATGCCTCTTTCTTCAGCCGGCACGGCGCGGCGATCCTGCTGCCGGAACCGGAATGCACTCCCGAGCGTCTGTCCGAACTCCTGCTGGACTTGGCGCGGCACCGGCAACAGCGGCTGGCCATGGCGGAACGCAGCAGGGAACTGGCCCGGCCGGACGCCACCAGGGCCGTGGCCGAGATCTGTCTCAATGTCCGCGGATGAATCCCATGGCAAAGGCAAGGTACGCAATATTCACCTGGTGGGGATCGGGGGCGCCGGCATGAGCGGGATCGCCGAAGTGCTGCACAATCTGGGGTACCGGGTATCGGGCTCCGATCGCAAGGCGAGCGCGGTCACCGCGCAACTCGCCGCGCAGGGCATGAACATCCGGGAGGGCCACGCGGCCGGCAACGTGGCCGGCAGCGACGTCGTCGTCTTCTCCAGCGCCGTGACCGGCACCAACGTCGAACTTGCCGCCGCCCGCCGGCAGGGCATCCCCGTTCTGTCGCGCGCCGAGATGCTCGCGGAACTGATGCGCTTCCACCACGGCGTCGCCATCGCCGGCACGCACGGCAAGACCACCACCACCAGCCTGATCGCCAGCTTGCTGGCGGACGGCGGCCTGGACCCGACCTACGTGATCGGGGGGCTGCTGAACCGCACCGGCTCCAGCGCCAGGCTCGGGGCGGGGCGCCACCTGGTCGCGGAGGCGGACGAGAGCGACGGCAGCTTCCTGCACCTGCAACCGGTGACGGCGGTCGTTACCAATATAGACTGCGATCACCTGGACGCCTACGAGGGCAGTTTTGCGCTTCTGCAACAAAAATTCCTGGAATTCGTCCACCGGCTGCCGTTCTACGGGACCGCGGTCTGGTGCCTGGACGACCCCCTGCTGCGGGAGCTGCGGCCACGCTTTGCCCGGCCCGCGCTGGCCTACGGAACGGCGGCACGGGCCGACTACCAGGCGCAAGCGCTGGCGGCGCAAGGGAACCGGGTCCGGTTCCTGGTGCGCACGCCGGACGAGCGCCAGGGCCTGGAGCTGGAATCCGCCCTGCCGGGGCGGCACAACGTACTGAATGCCCTGGCGGCGGTGGCAGTCGCGCACCACCTCGGGGTCTCCATGGAGACCATTGCCCACAGCCTGCGCCATTTTCAGGGGATCGCAAGACGCTGCCAGGTATGCGGGCCGCTGGACATCGGCGGCAGGAAGGTGTTGTTGATTGACGATTACGCGCATCACCCGGTGGAGATCCAGGCGACCGCGGAGGCCGTGCGCCAGGGTTGGCCCGGGCGGCGGATCGTGGCCGTCTTCCAACCGCACCGCTATACCCGCACGCAGGCGTTGTTCGAGCCCTTCGTGCGCGTACTGTCGCTGCTGGAGGCAGTCGTGTTGCTGGACGTGTATTCGGCGGGGGAGGCCGCTATCCCGGGCGCCGACAGCGCCTCGCTGTACCGGGCGCTGCGGTTGCTGGGCAGAAACGTGCCGCTCTACGTCGGCGATCGCTCGGAGCTGCCGGAGGCGCTGCCGGCGGCGATCGCCGACGGCGACGTGTTGCTGATCCTGGGCGCGGGCGACATCAGCGCCCTGGCGGGCGAACTGCAAGGGCGTTTCCGGGCGCAAGACGGCGGGCAAGGGAGAGCGGACGAATGAACGCGGCGCACCGGGAAACGGCAGGCGGGGTCCTCGCCGGGGACGGCGAATTGCGGGGCGCCCTGCGTTTTCGCGAGTCCATGTCCCGGCACACTACGCTGCGGCTGGGCGGGGTCGCGGATTGCTACTACGAGGCGGAGGACCTGGACGACCTGGCGCTGTTCCTGCGCCGGCTGCCGGCGGAGGAACCGGTAACCTGGGTGGGACGGGGCAGCAACCTGCTGGTGCGCGACGGCGGCATCCGCGGCGTTGTGATCTCGACCCGGCGCGCCCTGGCCCGGCTGCACCCCCCCGCCGGCGCCAGGGTCTATATCGAGGCCGGCGTGCCCTGCTCCCGGATCGCCCGTTTCTGCGCCGGGCACGGCCTGGCCGGGGCGGAGTTCCTGGCGGGCATCCCCGGGACGCTGGGCGGCGCCCTGGCAATGAACGCCGGCGCGCACGGCGTAGAGATCTGGGAATTGACGCCGGAGGTGCGTCTCTTCGACCGCCGCGGCGGGACCGCGCGGGCGCTGCGCCGCGATTTTCGGATCGGCTACCGCTCCGTCGGCTTGCCGCCCGACCGGTGGTTCGCCGGTGCCGTGCTGGAACTGCGCCCCGGCAACCGCGAGGCATGCGTGTCCCGCATCCGCGAGATCCTGGCCGAGCGCGCCGCCAGCCAGCCCCTGGGGCAACCGAACTGCGGTTCCGTGTTCCGCAACCCGGCGGGCGGCTACTACGCGGCGCGGCTGATCGAGCAATGCGGCCTGAAGGGCTTGCGCGTGGGCGGCGCCCGCGTCTCCAGGAAACACGCGAACTTCATCGTTAACGAGGACGGCGCCACCGCCGCCGACATCGAAACCCTGATTCGGCACATCCAGCGGCTCGTGCAGCGGCGGTGCGGCATCCTGCTGACCCCCGAACTGCGGATCGTCGGCGAACCGCCGACGGCGCCGGGACGGGCGGCGAACGGGCACGCGAACGGCGGCGAGTGAACGGTGTGGATTTCGGCACGGATTTCGGCAAGGTGGCGGTACTGATGGGCGGCAACTCCGCGGAGCGCGACATTTCTTTGCAAAGCGGCGGCGACGCGCTGGCCGCGTTGCGCCGCACCGGGCTGGACGCGCACGGCATAGACGCCCGCGGCGACTACCTGTGCCGCCTGCCCGAACAGCGCTTCTCCCGGGCCTTCATTGCCCTGCACGGCCGTCCGGGCGAAGACGGCACCGTGCAGGGGGGACTGGAGACGCTGGGCCTGCCCTACACCGGCAGCGGCGTTCTGGCCTGCGCCCTGGCCATGGACAAAAGCCTGTGCAAACGAGTGTGGAGCAGCCACGGTTTGCCCACCCCGGAATTCGCCGAAGCCGAAGACTACGCGGGGCTGGAAGCGGCGGCGGAGCGGCTCGGCCTGCCGCTGGCAATCAAGCCGGCCCGGGGCGGCTCCAGCCTGGGGATCGGCAAGGTGACGCAGCGCCAAGAGCTTTACCCGGCCTGGCAGGCGGCGCGCCGCCACGACAACCGGGTACTGGCGGAACGCTGGCTGGCGGGCGGCGAGTACACGGTGCCCATCCTGCACGGCGCCGCGCTGCCGGCGATCCGCCTGGAGACGCCGCGGCCGTTCTACGACTACGTCGCCAAATACGAATCCGAGGACACCCGCTACCTCTGCCCCTGCGGCCTGGGAACGGAGCGGGAGCGGCAACTGGCGGAACTCGCCCTGCGGGGCTTCCGGGCGCTGGGGGCCGAGGGCTGGGGACGCATGGACCTGCTTCTGGACCGGGACGATAAACCCTTCCTGCTCGAGTTGAACACGGTGCCGGGACTGACCGACCACAGCCTGGTGCCCATGTCCGCGCGCCACCGCGGCCTGTCCTTCGACGCGCTGGTCGTGGAGATCTTGAAAACCAGCCTGTCCCGCGGCGCAGCCGCGGACAGCGCGGGAGCGCGGCAGTGATGGCTTCCTACCAGGCGCCGCACGGCGCGCCGGGGCGCGGCGAGGGGCCGGCGCCGCGGCGCCTCCTCCCGGTGCGGCTCGGAACGGCCGTCGGGCTGGCCGGCCTGGGCGCCGTAGCGTACCTGGGATGGCTGCTGTTTTATTCGCACGCCTTCCCGATCCGGCAGGTCCGGATCGAGGGCGAGTTCCGCCATGCCGACCGCCAGACCCTCAGGCGGATCGTGAGCCGTCAACTGCGGGATGCGGGCTTTTTTCGCCTCGACCTGGACGGGCTGCGCCAGGCGCTGACCGGCAGCGCCTGGGTGCACGAGGTGACGGTGCGGCGCATCTGGCCGGACGAGATTCGCATTCAGGTCCAGGAAGAGGAGCCGGCGGCACGCTGGGGCAAGCGCGGGTTTTTCAACCTCCAGGGACAGTATTTCGCCCTGACCCTGGAGGAAAAACTGGCGGATAAGACGCTGCCGCTGCTCACCGGCCCGGAGGGAAACCAGGAGCGGGTCTTTCGCAGATTGCGGGAACTGGACGCCCTGCTGGCCCCGCGGGGATTGCGGGTGCGCGCGCTGCACATGAACAAACGCCAGTCCTGGCATATGACCCTGGATAACGGCTGGCGGGTGATGCTCGGCAGGAGGCAGGCCCTGGCAAAGGCGGCGCGCTTCGCAGGGGTCGCGTACCCGCTGCTGGAAGAGCATAAGGCGGCGCGGGTGCGGGCGGTGGACATGCGCTACAGCAACGGCTATGCCGTCTCCTGGGCAGCCGGCGCGATGGCGCGGACGACGGAACGATGAGCGGCTCGGGAAAACGCCTGCTGGTGGGGCTGGACATAGGGACTTCCAAAATCGTCGCCCTGGTGGGGGAGATGTACGAAGAAAACGGCAGCGAGGAGATCGAGGTGGTGGGGATGGGCAGCATGCCCTCGCACGGTCTTAAGAGGGGCGTCGTAGTGAACATCGAGTCCACCGTGCAGGCGATCGGCCAGGCCGTGAAAGAGGCCGCGCTGATGTCGGGCTGCGAGATCCACTCGGTGTTCGCCGGCATCTCGGGCAGTCACATCCGCAGCCTGCCCTCGCACGGCACGGCGCCGATCCGGGACGAAGAAGTGACCGCGGCGGACATTACCCGGGTCATGGAATCCGCCAAGGCGGTGGCCATTCCCGCGGACCAGCGGATCCTGCACGTCCTGCCCAACGAGTTCGTCGTGGACGCCCAGGGAGGGATCAAATACCCCATCGGCATGTCGGGCGTGCGGCTGGAGGCGAAGGTGCACATCATCACCGGCGCGATCAGCGCGGCGGAGAACATTGCCAAATGCGTGCGCCGCTGCGGCCTGGCGGTGGACGACATCGTCTTGCAGCAACTCGCTTCCGGCGAGGCGGTGCTGTCCGAAGACGAGACCGAACTCGGCATCTGCCTGGTGGACATCGGCGGCGGCACCACCGACATCGCCGTGTTCCAGGAAGGCGCCCTGCAGCATACCGCGGTGATCCCCATCGCCGGCGACCAGGTAACCAACGACATCGCCGTGGCCCTGCGGACGCCGCGCAAGGCCGCCGAAATCATCAAGGTCGAGCACGGCTGCGTGCTGCCCCGGCTGGTGGAGGCCGAAGGGACCATAGAAGTCCCCGGCGTGGGCGAGCGGCCGCCGCGCCAACTCTCGCACCAGACCCTGGTGGAGGTAATCGGCGCGCGCTACGAGGAACTGCTCACTTTGGTGCACAACGAATTGCAGCGCGGAGGACACGAGGCCGCCACCGCGGCGGGCGTGGTGCTGACCGGCGGCAGCGCGAAGGTCGGCGGCCTGGCGGAGCTCGCGGAGGAGATATTCCAGGCGCCAGTGCGGATAGGCGCGCCGCGGCACGTCACGGGCCTGCCAGAGGTCACCAAGAATCCGGCGCATGCGACCGGCGCCGGGCTGCTGCTTTATGGCCGCAAGCACAGCAAGGGGCTGCGCACGGGGCTGCAACGGCAGAGCAGAACGGGCCGCGCCTGGCAGCGGCTGCAGGAGTGGTTCCGAAAGAGTTTCTGAAAGGGTCGTGCAATCATTATCAACAGGAAACAACAGGGCAAGCGACGGAGGTAAAGGGAAATGGTTACGAAATTCGAGAAAAAATTCGACATCATCAATCCCCCGCAGCAAAGCGCGGTGATCAAGGTGATCGGCGTGGGCGGCGGCGGCGGCAACGCCGTGGCGCACATGCAGGAGGCGGTGATCGCCGGGGTGGAGTGCATCTCCGCAAACACGGACGCGCAGGCCCTGCGGGAATCCCGCGTCCACACTCCGCTGCAGCTGGGGGTCAGCATCACCAAGGGCTTGGGCGCGGGTTCGGACCCGGAGGTGGGCCGCAAGGCGGCCTTGGACGACCGCGACAACATCGGGGGCGCCCTGGAGGGCGCCGACATGGTGTTCATCACCGCCGGCATGGGCGGCGGCACGGGCACGGGGGCGGCGCCGGTCATCGCCCAGATTGCCAGGGAAATGGGCGCCCTCACCGTGGCGGTGGTGACCCGGCCGTTCTCCTTCGAGGGCCCGAAACGGATGCGGGTCGCCAACGAGGGGATCAAGGAACTCGAGCAGTGCGTGGATTCCCTGATCATCATCCCGAATGAAAAGCTGCGCAACGTGTTGCCGCAGGGCGTCAGCGTGCGCGACGCCTTCGATGCCGCAAACGACGTGTTGCTGAACGCGGTGCAGGGCATCTCCGAGTTGATCACCAAGCCCGGCTTGGTCAACGTGGACTTCGCGGACGTGCGCACCGTCATGTCCGAGATGGGAATGGCCATGATGGGCGCCGGCAAGGCGGCGGGAGAGAACCGGGCCCGGCGGGCGACGGAGGAGGCGATCTCCAGCCCCTTGCTGGAAGGCGTGGACCTCGCCGGGGCCAAGGGCATACTGGCCAATGTGGCCTCCAGCAACCCCATCATGGACGAGCTCTACGAGGTGTACGACGCTATCGGGGAATACGCCGCCGAAGGCGCCTTGATCGTGCCGGGGCTCTTGATTGACGAAGAGCTGGGAGACGAACTGCGGGTCACGGTAGTGGCGGCGGGGCTGAACGACAGCAAGGCCAAAGCGGCCAAGGCGGCCAAGGCCGACAAAGGCGACAAAAGCCGCCAGCGGCCCCTGCCCATCCAGCCGGGGGGCCGGTCGGAAGACGACCGCAAACCCGACTACCGGGAATACGATCCCCCCACCGTGGTGCGGGTGCGCGGCGACAAGCATTTGCATTTGCAGGACGGCGAAGAGGCGCTGGAAAAAGACGGCGAGCGGGAAGATCGGGAGGAGGATAACAAGCCGCTGGACGTGCCTGCCTTTCTGCGCCGCCAGGCCGATTGAGCCGCTCCCCCGGCGGCGGCGCGGGGCGGCGCCCTGCTGGCGGCGACGAAAGCGGCCCTGGCAATCGGGCTGGCCGGGCAAGCGGCCGTCGTCGCCGTGCCGGTACGCCGTTCTGAGTTAAACCGCCGCAGCTGGCAAGGAAGCCGTGCGGGGCGGAATCGCGGCAGCGTCCACAGCGTCCACAGCGTCCACAAAGTCCACGGCGTCCACCTACGCACACGTCAACCGCCGTCTCTTTCCCATCACTCCCCCCTTGAGGGGGAGTCGCAGCAGCCAAGCCGCCAGGCGC
>JAPPPX010000133.1 GCA_028817305.1 Gammaproteobacteria bacterium
AGAAAGAGGCGCCGTGAACAAAACTCCCGCCATTCCTGCTTTTTCCTGTCATTCCGGCGCCTGTTTTTTTCTGTCATTCCGGCTTTTTTCCTGTCATTCCGGCGAAAGCCGGAATCCCGCGCAAATAGAGCGCGGAACGCGAGGCGCGCGCTTTCTATGCGGGATTCCGGCTTTCGCCGGAATGACACATAGAGGGAGCCGAAATGACATAGAGGGAGCCGAAATGACATGGAGAAGGCCGGAATGACGGGGGAGGCCGGAATGACGGAAGGCAGCATATAAATGGCGGGGATGGGAGTCTTTTCCCCTCGATTGCGTAACGGTTAGCGGGAGCGTCCCGGGAGCGCCCCGGCGCCGCCGTGCGCCCGCCGGTGCGCGCATGCTATGGTGGACGGGCCCCGCCCCTGCGCGGCGCCGTGGCAAAGGCGCGTCTTTACGATGGCATCGTCGCCCGCTCGGCAGGCGCGTCCGGTGTCCGCGACGGCAGCGGCAGGGGGAGAATCGGTCCATCATGTCGAAAAAACCGCAATGCCGGCAAGGGCCGGAAGCCGATCGTGGCGAGCCGCAGGGCGAGGCGCAGGCCGCCCTGTACGCCCTGCTGGAACTGATGCGGCGCCTGCGCGACCCGCAACGCGGCTGCCCCTGGGACCGGAGCCAGGATTTCCGCAGCATCGCGCCCCATACCATCGAAGAGGCCTACGAGCTGGCCGAGGCCATTGAGCAGGGCGACATGCCGGGCGTGCGCGAGGAACTGGGAGATCTGCTGTTTCAGGTGGTCTTCTGCGCCCGCCTCGGCCAGGAGGCCGGCGCCTTCGATTTTGCCGACATTGCCAAGGGCCTGCATCGCAAGTTGGTGCGCCGCCACCCGGCGTTGTTCGCGGCCGGCGGCGCGGCCCCCGTCCCGGGCGGCCGGGAGGAGCTGAAGGCCCGTGAGCGGCAACGCCGCTTCAGGCAGAGCGGGGCCGGCCGCCCCAGTGTGCTGGCGGGCGTGTGTCGCCACCTGCCGGCGCTCAGCCGGGCCGCCAAGCTGCAACAACGGGCCGCCGCCGTGGGTTTCGACTGGCCCGCTGCCGCGCCGGTGCTGGCCAAACTGGAGGAGGAAATAGCCGAACTGCGCCAGGTATTGCCGCCGTCTGCCGACCGGGAGGCGCAGGCCGACGAACTGGGAGACATCCTATTCGTCTGCGCCAACATCGCCCGTCACCTGGACCTGGACCCGGAGGCCGTCCTGCGCCGCGCCAACCGCAAGTTCGAGCGGCGCTTCGCCCACATCGAGCGGCGGTTGGCGGCGCGGGGCCGGACGCCCGCCGACGCCGGCCTCGAAGAGATGGAGGCATTGTGGCGGGAGGCGAAGGAGGAGGAACGGCGGCAGGCCGGGGCGGGCGCCGCCGCCCCCGGCGCTGCCGGGGAGGCCGGCCTGCAGGCCGCAGCGGAAGAGACCTAGGACTGCGCTGCGTTTTCCCCGCCGCTGATCATCGCATAGGCGGAGTGATTGTGGATGGACTCGAAATTCTCCGCCGCCACGGTGTAGGAGAGGATGCGCGGCTCCCGGTTCAGCCGTAGCGCGAGGTCGCGCACGATGTCTTCCACGAAGCGGGGGTTGTCGTAGGCGCGTTCGGTCACGTGTTTCTCGTCGGGACGCTTGAGCAAGCCGTACAGCGGGCACGATCCCGCCTGTTCCGCCCACTCGATCAGTTCCTCCACCCAGATGAAATCCCGCAACCGCACCTGCAACGAGATGTGCGAGCGCTGGTTGTGGGCGCCGTAGTCGGAGATCTCCTTCGAGCAGGGGCACAGCGAGGTGACCGGCACCTGCGTTTTCACCTCGGTGCAGAGGTGCCCGTCCTTCACCTCGCCGATAAAGGTTACCTGGTAATCCATCAGGCTCTGCACCTTGCTGACCGGCGCCTGCTTGACATGGAAGAAGGGGAAGCTCATTTCGATGCAGCCGCTTTCCGCCGCCAGCATCCGCACCATCTCCCGGATCATGCGCTTGAAGGACTTGACCGAGATCTCGCGGTCGAAGCGGTGCAATACCTCGACGAAGCGCGACATGTGGGTGCCCTTGAATCTATGCGGCAGGCGCACGTACATATTGAAACTGGCGACCGTATGCTGCTCGTGTCCGGAGCGGTCCACGATCACCACCGGGTGCCGGATATCCTTGATGCCGACGCGGTCTATGGGCAGCTGGCGCGTATCCGGCTGGCTTTGGATGTCGGGGATGTCGGCGTGCTCTTTGGCGGTATCGGCGCGTTCTTTTACCAGGCGCATTGAGGAGTCCTCGCTTATGCGGGCCGGGGCCCGCGAAATGCCGTCATCTTACAACAGCGGCGCCGCCGTTGCACGGGCGCGCGCCGC
>JAPPPX010000148.1 GCA_028817305.1 Gammaproteobacteria bacterium
TGCCTGGCGGTATAATCCCCCTTTAAGTTTTCTTTGCTAGAGACGAGGATTGATCCCATGCAACAACTTCCGCAACTTCAGAACAGACGCCGCGTTGCCCCGGTAGCGAAAGCGCTTTGCGCCCTGGTAGCCTGTTGCGCCGGCATTGCCCCAGGACTCGCCGCCGCGGCCGAGACCAACGATTATCCCACCCTGGACCGGGTGGGCTACGTGCTGAACTGCATGCAGGAAAACGGTGGGCAAAGCGTGGAGAATCTCTACGCCTGCGTCTGCCGCATAGACTTCATCGCTGGCCAGATGCCCTTCGAGACCTATGAGGATGCAAGTACCTTCGACCGATACCGGCGCATGCCCGGCGAAAAAGGCGGCATTTTCCGCGACAACGAGCAAGCCGAATCGCTGCTGGCGCAACTGGATAAGACCACGCTTGAGGCCGGAAAGCGCTGTCCTTTGGTTCGGCGCTCGGTGGCGCGACCGCCTGCGGCCCCGGATTCCTCCCAGGGCTCCTCCGATAAGGACGCCTCTGGCCCCTAGCCGCTGCCCGTCGTCCCTGCCCTGTCTGGGGGGAAGGGCGGTTCAGCGGCAAGGGGAGCAGCTTACGCGCGCGCAGGCAACCGCGCGAAGATTCAGCCGGCTTCCCCTCCGGCGATCTGCGTCGGTTCCGGCAACGGATGGTCGGAGGTATGGACTAAGTCCTTGGTATCCACCGCGCGCACGCTTAGCACGCCCTCCCGTTCCGGGACGAAGAAAAATCGAAAACTGGGGTCCTGGCTGATCGCGAAGGTCAGTTGGCTGCGCAGGATCGGCGCCTCGTCGTAATTCACTTCCAGGGTTTTGACGAAGTAGGCCGGCGGGCGCATGCCTGTGCGCTGGTCTGCCGCAAGGCCAGTGATGTTGGGGTGACTGATCCGCAACTGCACGAGGTTGGGTTCGCCCAGCTTCCACTCGCCAACCACTCCTAACTTCATCTTCCCCAGGTGCTTCCGGGAGGCCTCCATGGTTTTGCTCGGGGGCGGCGCCGAGCAGCCGCCCGTCGAACGGACGAAGGCCTTCGCCATGTACAGCCGGTCGTCGTTGGTCTCGGCGATGGCGCGCACGTAAGTGAGGTCGTCCAGGCGCAAGCGCATCGCCAGGTCTGCCCGACCGTTGCGGGGAGACAGCTCGAATATCCCAACCAGGGGCACGGGGTTGCGATCTATATAGACGTAGATGCGCTGGATGTGCAGGTCTTCCTCCTGCGGGATTCCGGTATGGATGGAGACCGGCACCACGGCCGGGTCTTCGGCCCGGAACGGCGCCTTGACCCCGATGATCTCCGCACTGGCATCCTCTATGATTTCGCGGTCTCCGAACTGGACCGGGCGCAAAGTTTCCTCCCAGGCTCGGTCGGATGCCTGCTCGGGGTTGTCCGCAATGCTCCTGCTGGCGTTGAGAATCGCTTCCCAGTCCCGTTCCTTCGTCTCCGCCAGCGCGGCCGTGCCGGCGACCGCCGTCGCAACCGCCAGCAGACTCGTCAATCCCAGGGGCAGAAGCCTCGTTTTCGTTCCCGTCTCGTGCATTTCGTTCACCTCGCGTCTTGCTTTGCCATCCGATTCAGGGTGGCGCTGTCTTGCGCGGAGTATAGCATGTATGCCCCCATGCTCACGCTTTTACTCACGCTTTACTTTGAAATCGCGGAAACGGGCAGTGCCTCAGGCCTGCGACGTTCACAGAACATGGCGGGGGAGCGAAACGGGACAGCCCTGCCGCGGCGGAATTGGTTTTTAATATATTTTAAAGTAGAAATTCTCTGTAACTATATATAAAAATTGATGATTATTTTTATATTTTCTAGCAGGTCTAAATTTTTTGTCCGCCCACTCCGGTCGTTCTCCAGCGCCGGAGCGCGGCGGAAGCGACAAGGCTTGACAACGGCAGGTTTTAAGGGGAATCTATGCGCCCATGCGGGGGGAATCCGCAATCCACTAAGTGACGACATTAGAGTTCATTGTTGCTCGGGCACTTCGAATCGGCGCCGGTATTCCGGCGCCGGTCGCGCCTCTTACCGTTGTCTTTCCCTTTTCCACCGGTTCATGATCGCTTGCGCGCTACGGTTTGCGCCGTCTCCGGGTTCTGGATGAGACTCCAGACAAGACGGCTCGGGCGCCATGTCGCGATACCCTTCTGTACGCCCTGTTTGGACTTCGGGGGCACAAGAAGGTTTTCAATACTGAAGTCCGTTTTTCTTTAGGAGAAAGCTAATGACGAAGCTCATCATGAGAGCCGCGTTGCTGGCGGGTGCTTCTTTCCTGGCTCCGCAGGCCGTCCTGGCCAACGAGGAGGTGCAGAAGCTGATCGATAACCCCAATTATTGGGCGTTCCCCGGCGGCAACTACTGGAACTGGCGGTACTCCGATCTCAAGCAGATCAATACCAAAAACGCCAGCAAGCTCCAGGCGGCGTGGACGTTTTCCACGGGCGTGTTGCGTGGCCACGAGGGAGGTCCGCTGGTTCTGCCGACTTCGGCAACCGGTCTGGACCACGATACCCTCTACATCCATGCGGCGTTCCCCAACAACGTCTTCGCCATCAACCTGGATAATCTGGAGATTATTTGGGAGTACGCGCCCGTGCAGGACTGGGACGAAGTCGTTCCGGTGATGTGTTGCGATACCGTAAACCGCGGCCTTGGCTACGGCGACGGCAAGATCTTGTTGCAGCAGGCAGACACGACCCTCGTGGCGCTGAATGCCAAGACGGGCGACAAGATATGGTCGGTGAAGAATGGCGACCCCAAGAAGGGGGAGACCAACACCAACGCCCCGCACGTAATCAAGGACAAGGTGATCACCGGAATGTCCGGCGCGGAGTTCGGCGTCCGTTGCTGGCTTGCGGCCTACAACCTCAGTGACGGCAAGCTGGCGTGGAAGGCCTACAGCATGGGCCCGGATAAGGACCTCCTGTTCGACTCCAAGACCACGTCCCTGGGCAAGAAGGTTGGCAAGAACTCCAGCCTGAAGTCCTGGGAAGGCGACCAGTGGATGCAGGGCGGCGGTTCCACCTGGGGCTGGTGGCCGTATGACAAGAAGGAAAATCTTGTCTATTACGGCTCCGGCAATCCCGGCACCTGGAACCCCACTGTGCGCCCGGGCGACAACAAGTGGAGCATGACCATCTTCGCCCGCGACGTGGACACCGGCATTGCCCGCTGGGTCTATCAGATGACGCCCCACGACGAGTGGGACTACGATGGCGTCAACGAGATGATCCTGGTGGACATGAAGGTGAAGGGCAAAGAGCGCAAGGCCCTGGTGCATTTCGACCGTAACGGTTTCGGCTATACGATGGACCGGGTCACGGGCGAGTTGCTGGTGGCAGAGAAGTACGACCCTGCCGTCAATTGGGCTACCCATATTGACATGAAGACGGGTCGCCCGCAGGTCGTGGACCGCTACAGCACGGACCACAACGGCGAGGACGTCAACACCACCAACATCTGCCCCGCGGCGCTGGGCACCAAGGATCAGCAGCCTGCGGCCTATTCGCCGCGGACGGGCCTGTTCTACGTGCCTACCAACCATGTCTGCATGGACTACGAGCCGGTCAGCTATGCCGCTGGCGGCAACGAGTACGTGGCCGGGCAGCCGTGGGTGAACGCGATCCTGAACATGTACCCCGCCGGGGTCGTGATGAAGGACGGCACCAACAACCTGGGCAACTTCATTGCCTGGGATGCCGACAAGGGTAAGATCGTCTGGTCAATCCCTGAGCAGTTCTCGGTGTGGAGCGGCGCTCTGGCGACCGCCGGCGACGTCGTTTTCTACGGCACGCTGGACGGCTACCTGAAGTGCGTGGACGCCAAGACCGGCAAGTTGCTGTGGAAGTTCAAGAACCCGTCCGGGGTCATCGGCAACGTGAACGGCTGGATGCATGACGGCAAGCAGTATGTCGGCGTGCTGTCCGGGCTGGGCGGCTGGGCCGGTATCGGCTTTGCGGCCGGCCTGGAGAAGGACACGGACGGCCTGGGCGCGGTTGGCGCCTACAAGGGCCTGAAGAACTACACCCGGCTGGGTGGCGTTCTGAGCGTCTTCAGCCTGCCGTAAAAACGGCGGCAAGCCCCGGGCTCGTTCCGGGGCGACAATTCCCGCCCTGGCCCCTGATCTGGGGGCCAGGGCTTTTTTTTTGCCCGTAAGAAGCGGAGCCGCGGTCCGGTTGGCGGGTCCGGCGCGCGTCCTGCCAGCCTCATTCAGGCCACGGGCCGTTTGTACGCCTCGCCCTCCCGTTCGCGCACCAGTTTGGGCACCAGATATCCGGGCAGGCGGGCGCGCAGGCGGCGCAGCAATGCCTTTGCCCGGCGCTCGCCCACCCGGTAGTGGGCGGCGCCAGCCACCGGGTCCAGCAAGTGCAGGTAATAGGGCAGGATCCCCGCGCCGAACAGCGCCTCGCTCAATTCCGCCTGCGCCGCCGCGCTGTCGTTCACGCCGCGCAACAGTACGGCCTGGTTCAGCAGCACGGCGCCCGCCCGCCGCAACCGCGCTACGGCCTGGGTCGCCTCCCGGCCCAGTTCCCGGGCGTGGTTGGCGTGGGTCACCACCACCAACTGCCGGGGCCAATTGCCAAGAGCGGCGAGCAACCCGGCATCAATCCGTTCCGGCTGCACGACCGGGACGCGGCTGTGTATGCGCAACCGGCGCATATGCGGGATGTCGGCCAGGGCGCCTGCGAGAAAGGCCAGCCGCCGGTCCGACAGGGTCAGCGGGTCGCCGCCGCTGAGAATCGTCTCCCTGATCGAGCGGTTGCGGCGCAACGCGGCCAATGCCTGTCGCCAGCCGTCGCGCCAACCGTCCGTCTCACGGTAAGGGAAGTGCCGGCGGAAGCAGTATCGGCAATGGATGGGGCATGCGGCCGTGGCGACCAACAACGCCCGCCCGCGGTATTTATGCAACAGGCCCGGCGCGACCATGGCCTTGCGCTCGCCCACCGGGTCCGTTCCGAAACCTGCCGTCGGCAGGTCCTCCTCGGCCCGCGGCAGCACCTGCAACAACAATGGATCCCGCGGATCCCTTTTGGCGATGCGCCGCAAATAAGCGTCCGGCACCCGCACCGGGAAGTCGCGCGCGCCTGCCGCCGCCAGCGGTACGGAATCCCCGGCCAGCCCGACCGCTGCCAACAATTGCTCCGCGCTGCCGATTATGGCCGGGGCGCCGCCCGCGGATGTATTATTACCCATCGTTTCTCGAACCGGAGTGCGCGGCCATTACCACATACGCCAGCAGCGAATGCAAACCCGGACTGAAGGTCCTGTGCGATGGCGACCCCTGCGTCGTCGTGAGCAGCGAATTCGTCAAACCGGGCAAGGGGCAGGCATTTGTGCGCATGCGGTTGCGCAACCTGAAAAGCGGCCGCCTGCTGGATCGCACGTTCCGCTCCAACGAAAGCGTAACGGCGGCCGATGTCACCGAGCTGGAACTGCAATTTCTATATAAAGACGGGCAGCTGTGGCACTTTATGGATCCTAAAAGTTATGAACAGCATGCCGCTGCCGTAGAGGAGACGGTCGCGCGCTGGCTGAAAGAAGGCACGATCTGCTCCGTAATCCTCTGGAATGGACAGGCGATATCCGTGGCGCCGCCGAATATCGTGCAACTGCGGATCGCGGAGACCGGCCCCGGAGTACGGGGCGACACCGAGAGCGGCGGCAACAAGGAGGCCGTGCTGGAAACCGGCGTGCGGCTTCGCGTTCCCCTGTTCCTTGAGGAAGGCGAGGTCATTCGCGTGGACACGCGCACCGGCGAATACATTGGCCGGGAGTAGTGGGGCCGACAATAACGGGGCTGGGGGCAACAGCGCCGCCCGCGGCGCCGCCTCCGCCAGCGAGGACTGGCGCCCCTGCGCCGCCGCGCCCCTGTTGCGCCGCCGGGCCGCCTTGCTTGCCCGGCTGCGGGCCTTCATGGCCGCCCGGGAGATCCTTGAGGTAGAAACCCCGCTGCTCTGCGCCTTCCCGGCCGCGGAGTCGCAGATTCGCTCCTTCCGCGTCGTTGCGGCAGGCGGGGAGGGCGGTTACCTGCGGGCCTCGCCGGAATCAGACATGAAGCGCCTGCTGGCCGCCGGTCTGGGGCCGATCTACCAACTCGGCCGCGTCTTCCGCCGCGGCGAGCGCTCGCCGCTGCATGAGCCGGAGTTCACCGTATTGGAGTGGTATCGCCCGGGCTTCGACCAGTACCGGCTGATGGACGAGGTGGCGGAGTTATTGCGGGAGCTGGGCCTGCCCGCGCCCGCAAGGCTGAGCTACCGCGATGCCTTCCGCAGGTACGCAGGGCTTGACCCCTGGACGGCTTCGGCCGCCGAGTTGGCGGCGGCCGCATCCGCGCAGGGCTTGCGGCGCGCCGCCCGCCGCGCCCGCCGCGAGAACCTGGACCTGCTCCTGGCCGTCCGCGTGGGCCCCCGCCTGGGACGGGAACGGCCGCAGTTCCTGTGCGACTTCCCCGCCGACCAGGCCCTGCAAGCGCATGTCGCCGCCGGCGATCCTCCTGTGGCCGAACGCTTCGAGTTATTTGTGCGCGGGGTGGAGATCGCCGACGGCTGCCGTGAATTGACCGACGCTGCCGAACTGGAGCGCCGCCTGCGGGGGGGCTCCCGGCGCGCCCCGGACACCGGCCTGCTGGCCGCTGTCCGCCACGGCCTGCCGGAGGGCGCTGGCGTCGCCCTGGGCGTGGATCGTCTGCTGCTGACGCTGAGCGGCGCCGAGCGGCTGGCCGAGGTAATTGCTTTTCCCTGGGCCTTCCCCCGGGAGCGGCAGCGCCCCCCGACCCTGGCGTAGGTGCGCCAGGATGAGATGCCTCGGTTTCATTGGATGCGGTATAACCGTTAGATGACCTGGTAGGATCGGAGCGATGACGCAGGCGAACATCGAGTTGCTGAAGGCCCTGAAGTCGGCGGGCGCGGACGAGGCACTGGCCGAGGCGGCGGTGCGGTCGCCAATGGCCGTCGGCGAGGTGGCGACGAAGGCCGACCTGGCCCGGCTGGAGACGCGGGTGCTGGCGTACCTGATGCCAGTGTACGTGCTGCTCGCGTACTTGGCGATCCG
>JAPPPX010000191.1 GCA_028817305.1 Gammaproteobacteria bacterium
AAGAAATCTTTACCAAGCGCATTCCCAAAACGGTGGATTTCAACATAGACGGCGATGAATACGATCTTTACGAGGAAATAACCAAATTCGTGAAAAGACAGAGCAGGCGGGCCGCCAACCGGGGCGACGACCGCCGGGCCCGCGCCGTCGGCTTCCTGATGGCGCTTTACCAGCGCCGGCTGGCGTCCAGCACCCGCGCGGCCCGGCGCAGCCTGGCGAACCGCGCCCGCCGCCTGGAGGAAGGACTTAAGCACGCCCAGGCGCTGGCCCGGCGGGCGCCCGACAAACTTCCCACGGCGGAAGAGATGGAAGAAATGGACGAAGGGGAGCGCGAGCGCCTGGAGCAAATACTGGAGGCGATTACGCTGACCGACAACGCCGAGGAGGCGCGCGAGGAAATCGAAGAGTTGCACACGCTCGCCGCGCAGGCGGAGCAAGTGGAAGAATCCGTTGCGGAAGCGAAGCTGGCAAAACTCAAGGCTCTCCTGCAAGAGCAGGAATTCTTTGCCGACACCGGCAAGCGCCTGCTGATCTTTACCGAGTTCAAAGATACGCTGGATTATCTGGTGGAAAAACTGGAATCGTGGAACTTCAGGGTCGGTTGCATCCACGGCGGCATGAAGCCGGGTACGCGCGACGACCCCGGCACCCGGCTACACGCCGAGCAACGGTTCCGCGAGGGCGAAACTCAGGTGCTGGTGGCCACCGAGGCTGCCGGCGAGGGCATCAACCTGCAAGTCTGCAACATCCTGTTCAACTACGACATTCCGTGGAACCCGAACCGTCTGGAGCAGCGCATGGGGCGCATTCACCGCTACGGTCAGCGCAAGGCCTGCCTCATCTTCAACTTTGTCGCCGCCAACACCGTGGAGGGCCGCGTGTTGCAGCGACTATTGGACAAACTGCAGAAGATCCGAGATGCATTGGACGACGACGCCGTGTTCAACGTCGTGGGCGAAGTGTTGCCGGCGGCTCATGTGGAGCGTGTGTTGCGCGACTATTACGCGGGCATCCTCGGCGAATCCGGCCTGGAAGAGCGGCTCCTCAAGGATGTGGACGAAGGCCATTTCCGCGCCATCTGCCAGACTGCGCTGGAGGGTCTTGCCACCAAGTCTCTCAACATGGAAATGCTCGTGGAACGCCGCGCCCGCGCCACCGAGCGCCGCATGGTGCCCGAGGACATCGCCCGTTTTATCCTGGCCGCCGCCGGGTCAGTGCGGTTTTCGCTGCGGCCCGTGGGCAGCCCGCCCCAGCACACCTTCGAGCCCGGGCGCACGCCCGCTGCGCTGCGTCGCTACGAAAAGGAAGCGGACTGGAGACTTCCGGCGCTCGCCAATCGCTACCCACGTTGCACCACCGACCGCAAGACCGCCGAGAACCAAAACCTGGAGTGGGTCACGCCGGGCCACCCGCTGTTCGAGGCGATTCGCCGCCACATGCTTGCCGAGGCGCGCGAGCATCTCGCCAAAGGCGCCTGCTTTTATTCGGTGCGGCACGACCGGCCGGCCCGCTTGGATTTCTACCGCGCCTGCGTGGCGGACGGGCAAGGCGCCGTGGTTCACAAGCGCATATTCGTCATGGAAATTACCGGCGACGGCGCCGCGCCGCGCCTGCGCGAACCGGGCGTACTGGGCGACTTCATTGCCGCCGAGCCGCCAGCCAAACTTCCCGCCGTGGCCTCCGCTCCGGAAGCAAAATCATGGTTGCGCAAAAACGCCCTGCACCCTTTTCTGGCGGAGACAAAACAGGAACGTTTGGCCGAGATCGAACGGGTCGCCAGGCATGTCGAAATCTCCCTCACCGAGCTGATACAGAGGGCGGACGACGAAATCGGCCGCGCCAGCGAAGAAAAAGAAAAAGGCACTCCCGGCGCCGAAGGCCGTCTGGCCAAAGCGGAGAGCCGGCAAGACGAACTGCGCGCGCGCCGCGACCAGCGCCTAAAAGAATTACAACGCCAACGCGCCCTCCTGTTGCGAGACATCGAACGCCTGGCCAGCGTGCTGGTGTTGCCGCATCCCAAGCGCGAGGACGCCGCCATTCGCAACATGCGCGCCAATGCCGAGACCGAGGCCATCGCCATGCGCGTGGCGATGGAGCGCGAGCGCGCCGAGGGCCGCCAGGTGCAAGACGTGAGCGCGAAAAACCTGGGCTACGATCTCACCAGTCTGAACCCCCAATCGGGCGAGATACGGCTGATCGAAGTCAAGGGCCTGGCCGTTGCCGAAGGCGGCAGCATTCTGCTCACCCCCAACGAGCGCCGCGTCGCAGAAGACCGCCGCGATTGCTACTGGCT
>JAPPPX010000074.1 GCA_028817305.1 Gammaproteobacteria bacterium
ACCAGCAGCAGCGCGCTTTCCTCCACCCGCAGGTAGAGGAAGAAGGCCCCGATCGACAGGCTGGTCAGGATCCCGATCGCAAGCCCCAGAAAAAACACCCAGACGAACTCGCCGGCTGCCAGCCCCAGCACCGGCCAACTTAGGTCGCCGCCGCTGGCCAGCCCCAGGAGTACGTTGAACAGGACAATGGCAACTGCGTCGTTGAGCAGGGATTCGCCTTCTACCAGCGTCGTCAGGCGCTCGGAGACGCCGAGTTCCTTGAACAGCGCGATCACCGCCACCGGGTCGGTGGCCGAGATCAGGGCGCCGAAGAGCAGCGCCAGCGACAAGTCCATGCCGAGCAGCCACCAGAGGCCGACGCCGGTCACCCCGGTGGAGAGCAGCAGCGCCGGCAGCGCGAGGATCATCACCGGGCCGATGTTTTTTACCAACTGATGGACGCTGAGGTTGATGGCGGATTCGAAGAGCAATGCCGGCAGGAACAGGAACAGCACCAGCGCCGGGGTCAGCTGCAACTCCAGCAACGGTTCGAGGCCGGCATAATTGCGGGCCGCCCATCCCAATACCAGCCCGATGACCACGAGGAACACGGTATAGGGAAGGGACATTCCCCTGGATATGGCCCGCGCCGCCAGCGAAACGGCCAGGAGACACGAGACCAGCAGGATGCTCTCGGCTGCCGCCATGCGCTAGTTTCGGTTCCCTGCCGCCGCCGCCGCGCGGTGCAGTTGCAGGATCGCCGCCAGTCCCGCGCCCATCAGCAGCGCCGCCAGTTGGTGTTCGCCGTAGAAGAGATCGGGCAGTTGCAGTTGCGCTGCCGCCGCGCCGCCCGCGGCAGCGGTTTCCCGGAACGGCCAGATCTGCGGCAACGAGGCCAGCAGCAGACCGCCGATGAACGGCATGGCGAAACGACTGCGTTGCAGCAGGAGATGCAGGATGCGCGCAAGGGTCAACAGGCCGCACAGCACACCGGTCCCGAACGGCAGCAATACCAAGACCTCCAGATTGGCCACCGCCGCCAGCACGAATTCGTATTTCCCCAGCACCAGCAGCAGGTAACTGCCGGAGATGCCGGGGACCAGCATCGCCGCCCCCGCGAACGCGCCGGTCAGCAGCAGCAGGCCGGCGCTCACCGTCTCGGCCGGCGCCGCCGCCTGCGAAGGGAACGCCAGCAGGCCGGCCGCCAGACCGGCGCCGATGGCAACATAGGTTCCCGCCGTCCGTTGCGGCAGCTGTGTGAGCGTCATCAGCACCGCCCCCAGCACCAGGCCGAAGAACAGGGCGTGCAATCGCTGCGGATGCCGCCGCATCAAATCCGGCAGATCGAACACGTAGAGCAGGGCGACCGCCGCCAGCAACATCCCCAGGGCCAGCGGCACCAGAAAATCCCATTCGATCCCGGCCAGCCACCGCCGGCAGCGCGAGCCCCGGACGGGAATCAAGCCAGCGAGGGCGCGCACCAGGCGCGGGTAGAAGCCCAGCGCATAGGCCATGGTGCTGCCGCTGACGCCGGGTATCAGGTCTGCCGTTCCCATGCAGCAGCCCCCGAACAGGACGTATAGCAAACGGCGCCTGCCCTTCCCGGACGCTGCGGCCTCCTCCCCGGACATTGCCAGCCTTCGCGGGGCGCCGCCTATGTGTCGGCTGCGACCGGCGCCGCGCCGTGCCGGGGGCGGCTGAATTCCCGCACGGCATCTATCAGGACAGCGACGCGATCCGGGTCCGTGTCCGGGAGGATGCCGTGCCCCAGGTTGAATACGTGGCCGTCCCCTGCGCCGTAATCCTCCAGGAGTCGCGCCGCCTCCCGGCGCACCGCCTCCGGCGAGGCGAGCAGGACGGCAGGGTCCATATTGCCCTGCAGGGAGACCCGTTTCCCGACTCGGCGCCGCGCCGCCCCAAGGCTGCAGCTCCAGTCCAGGCCCACCGCGTCGCAGCCGGAAGCGGCGATATCCTCCAGACATGGGCATCCCCCGCGGCCATATATGATCACCGGGACGGGGTCCGGGCCGCTGCGCCCTTGCAGGCCCTCGATGACCTGTTGCAGGTAAGCCAGCGAGTACTCCCGGTAGCGGCTCTGGTCCAGCAGTCCGCCCCAGGTATCGAACAGCATCAGCACCTGTACGCCGGCGGCCGCCTGTGCGTTCAGGTAATCCGTCACGGCCCGGGCCAGGGTGGCGAGCAGCCGGTGCGCCAGCTCCGGCGATTCGCGGATCAGGGTTCGCAACCGGGGAAAATCGCCCCCGCCCTGTCCCTGCACCATGTATGCCGCCAGGGTCCAGGGACTGCCGGAAAAACCAATGAGCGGGACCCGCTCCTGCAGTTCGCGCCGCGTCAGGCGCACGGCTTCCATCACGTATGACAGTTCGATCTCGGGGTCCGGCACGGGCAGGCGGCGCACGTCGGCCATATCGCGCAGGGGGGTATCCAGAACCGGGCCGCGGCCTTCGACGAAGCGCAGACCCAGACCCATGGCGTCCGGGATCACCAGGATGTCGGAGAACAGGATCGCAGCATCCAGCGGAAAGCGCCTGATCGGTTGCAGGGTCAACTCGCAGGCGTGCTCGGGAGTCTTGCAAAGGGTCAGGAAACTGCCGATCCGGGCCCGCATTTCCCGGTACTCCGGCAGGTAGCGGCCGGCTTGGCGCATGATCCACAGCGGGGTGCGCGATACCGGCTGCCGCCGCAGGGCGCGGATGAGGCAGTGCTCGCGCCGCGTCTCGTCGTTCATCGGGATGGCTCCTGCACGGGGGATTTCACGCTGGGGGCTTCGGATTGCATGGGATATCGGTATCGGGGCCGCCGCTCGCCGCTCGGGGGCGTTTTGCGCCTCAGGCGCCGAGATCGGCGGCGATTTCCGCGGCGGCCTCGCGCCCGTCGAAGACCGCGGTGACCACCAAGTCGGCGCCGCGCACCATGTCCCCCCCGGCAAACACCTTGGGATTGCCGGTCCGGTATTTGGCGCCCGGCCCGGCGCCGGCCCGCACCCGGCCTTGCTCGTCCAAAGCGATGGAATGCCGCGCGAACCAGGGCATCGGGCTGGGTCGGAACCCGAAGGCGACGATTACCGCATCCGCCGACAGGATGTGCTCGGAGTCCGGCACCAGCTCGGGGGCGGCCCGTGCCCGTCCGTCGGGGGGCGCCAGCCGGGTCTCGGCCAGCCGCACGCCCTCGACCCGGCCGTTGCCCACGATCTCCAGGGGCTGGCGTTGCCAGAGAAACTTTACGCCTTCTTCCTCCGCATTACGGGTCTCGCGCCGGGAGCCCGGCATATTGTCGCGGTCGCGCCGGTAGGCACAGGTCACCCGGGCCGCACCTTGGCGTACCGCCGTCCGCACGCAGTCCATGGCGGTATCCCCGCCGCCCAGCACGGCGACACGCAAGCCCTTCAGATCTATGTAAGGAGCGTCGCCGGCGGCCACCTCCGTCACCTGTTTCAGGTTCCCGATCAGGTAGGGGAGGGCGTGATGCACGCCATTCCGTTCTTCTCCCGGAAACCCTCCCCGCACGTAAGTGTAGGCGCCCATGCCCAGAAACACCGCATCGTAGTTGTCGAGCAGGCGCTCGAAGGGGAGGTCCGTGCCGATTTCGACACCCAGCGAGAAGCGCACTCCCATCTCTTCCAGAAGCCGCCGCCGCCGCAGTACGACGCTCTTCTCCAGTTTGAACGGCGGGATGCCGTAAGTAAGCAGCCCGCCGACCTCGGGATAGCGGTCATATACTACGGCCTCCACGCCGCGGCGGACCAGCGTATCCGCGCAGCCCAAACCGGCGGGGCCGGCCCCTACGATGGCCACTTTCTTGCCCGTGGGGCGCACTCCTTCCAGAGAGGGGCGCCAGCCTTTCTTCAGTGCCTCCTCGGTGATGTATTTCTCCAGCGAGCCGATGGTTACCGCCCCGAAGCCGTCGTTTAACGTACATGCCCCCTCGCACAGGCGGTCCTGGGGACAGATGCGCCCGCAGATCTCCGGCAGGGAATTGGTTTTGTGGGACAGTTCGGCCGCCTCGAACAGACGGTCTTCCTCCAGCAGCCGCAACCACTGGGGAATGTGGTTGTGCACCGGGCATTGCCACTCGCAGTAGGGGTTGCCGCAGTCTAGACAGCGGCCGGCCTGCCCCTGCGCCGGCTTTTTCTCGTAGTGTCCGTAGATCTCGTCCCACCGGAAGATGCGGATCGGCGCCTCGGTCTTGGCCGGGTCGCGCCGGGGCGTTTTGAGAAAGCGGAAGTTGTCGTGCTTGTTCATGGCTGTGCCTGGGCTGCGCCTGCGCCCCCGTTCAGGCGGCCACCCGCAGGTAGGCTAGCAGCGAGGACAATTCCGCGCCCTTCGGGTGCACCAGCCAGCAGCGCCCGCGCCAATCGGCGAACTCGTCGCGGATTCGGGCGCCCCAACGGCTGCCGGTTTCCCGCGCATGTTCTTCTACCAAGCGCAACAGGAAGTCGCCGTAGCGCTCCAGCGCGGCGTCAATCCGGTGCATCTCTACGCTGTCGCGGTTGCAGCGGTCGCCGAAGAGATCGTGCCGGTCCAGGACGAAGGCCAACCCGCCGGTCATGCCAGCGCCGAAGTTTATGCCGGTGGCGCCCAGCACCGCCACCACGCCCCCGGTCATGTATTCGCAACCGTGATCTCCCACCCCCTCGACCACCGCGGTGGCGCCGGAGTTGCGCACGGCGAAACGTTCCCCGGCCACGCCGGCGGCCAGCAAGCGCCCGCCGGTCGCCCCGTACAGACATGCGTTACCCATGATCACGGATTCTTCGCTACGGAACCGGCTCTGCCGCGGCGGGTAGATCGTCAGGCGGCCGCCGGCCATCCCTTTGCCTACGTAATCGTTGGCCTCTCCCTCCAGGCGCAGCTCCAGCCCGCCGGCGTTCCAGACCCCGAAGCTCTGTCCGGCGCTGCCCTGGAAGCGGATGCGCAACGGTTGCCCGGCCAGGCCGCGGTTGCCGTGTCGTCTGGCGATCTCCCCGGAGAGTCGGGCGCCGATGGAACGGTGCCAGTTGCAGATCCGGTAATAGAATTCGCCGCCGCGCCGGGCCTCAATGGCGGGCAGGGCGTCGGCCACCATGCGCTCCGCCAGTTCGCCCTTGTCGTAGGGAGGGTTGCTGGGCCGGCGGCAGTAGTGCGGCTGGCTGCCGCCGCCGTCTTCGACGATGGGCGAGAGGTCCAGGCCCGCCTGTCGCTCGGTGTCGCCCGGCAGCACCTCCAGGAGATCGGTGCGCCCGATCAGGTCTTCCAGGCGCCGCATCCCGAGTTGCGCCATGAGTTCGCGCACCTCCCGGGCGACGAAGCGAAAATAGTTCATGACTTTCTGCGCGCCGTCCGGTTTGAAGTGCTCGGTATAAAGTACCTTGTTCTGCGTGGCGACGCCGGTGGCGCAGTTGTTCAGGTGGCAGATGCGCAGATACTTGCAGCCCAGCGCCACCATCGGCGCGGTGCCGAAGCCGAAGCTCTCCGCTCCCAGGATCGCCGCCTTGACCACATCCAGCCCCGTCTTTAGCCCCCCGTCCACCTGGATTCGCACCCTGTCGCGCAGATCGCTGGCGCGCAGGATCTGGTGGGTCTCCCGCAGCCCCAGTTCCCACGGTCCGCCCGCGTACTTGATGGAGGTCAACGGACTGGCGCCCGTGCCGCCATCGTAGCCGGAGATGGTGATCAGATCGGCGTATGCCTTGGCCACTCCCACGGCCACGGTGCCCACCCCCGCCTCGGCTACCAGCTTCACCGACACCATTGCCTCGGGGTTGATCTGCTTGAGGTCGAAGATCAACTGCGCCAGGTCTTCGATGGAGTAGATGTCGTGGTGCGGCGGCGGCGAGATCAGCGAGACGCCCGGTTTGGAGTGCCGTAACTCGGCGATCATCTCGTTTACTTTGTGTCCGGGGAGTTGCCCGCCCTCGCCGGGTTTGGCGCCCTGCGCGATCTTGATCTGCAATACCTCGGCGTTGACCAGGTAATGGGGGGTGACGCCGAAGCGCCCGGACGCGACCTGCTTGATCTTCGAGTTCCGGTCCGAGCCGTAGCGATGACGCGCCTCGCCGCCCTCGCCGGAGTTGGAACGCCCGCCCAGGGCGTTCATCGCTTGCGCCAGGGCCTCGTGCGCTGTCGGGGACAGCGCTCCCAGGGACATGCCGGCGGTGTCGAAACGGACCACGATATCCTCCACCGGCGCCACCTCTTCCAGGGGCACCGGCTGCGTGTCCGGGCGCAACCGCAGCAGGTCGCGGAACACGGTGATCTGTCGGCGATTCACCGCGTCGCTGAATTCGCGGTAGCGTTCGTAGTCCCCGCTCTCCACCGCCGCGTGCAGCAGCGTCACTACATCGGGGTTGAAAGCGTGGAATTCGCCGCCGTAAACGAATTTCAGCAATCCGCCCTGACGCAACGGTTTGCGGACGTTCCAGGCTTCTTCCGCCAGCAGCCGCTGGTCGCTTTCCAGATGCTTCAGGCGCATCCCCTGTAGCCGGCTGACCGCGCCGCAAAAGCACAGCGACACTACCTCGTCGTGCAACCCTACGACCTCGAACAGCTGCGCGCCGCGGTAGCTGGCGATGGTCGAGATGCCCATCTTGGACAGGACCTTGTACAAACCCTTCTCGATCCCCGTTCGGTAAGAGCGGCCGACCTCGGCGCCGCTACTGCCGGCGAACACCCCGCGCCGGTGCATGTCGTGCAGCGTTTCGTAGGCGAGGTAGGGGTACACGGCGGTGGCGCCCGCGGCGATCAGCACGGCAAAATGATGCGGGTCGCGGGCGGTGGCGCTCTCCACGACAATGCTGGCGTCGCAACGCAGGCCCTCGCGGTTCAGCCGGTGGTGCACGGCGCCGACGGCCAGCAGCGCATGAATGGGCAACGTCTCCGGTCCGATGGCCCGGTCCGACAGGAGCAACAGCGGTTTGCCGTTCCGAACCGCGGCGACGGCGCGCTCGCAGACCGCCTCGATAGCCTCGCCCAGCCGCCGCTCCCGCGGCCGGTAGTTCAATTCGATCCGTTCGCTGGTCGGTCCGCCTTCGCGCTGCCCGGCCAGCAGCCGGAATTCGCGTTCGCTCAGCACTGGCGAAGGAAGTTCCAGTCGCTGTGCCGCATCCTCCGGCGCCTCCCGGAACAGGTCCGGCTCCGGTCCCAGCCGGGTTGCCAGCGACATGACCACCTGTTCCCGTATGGGATCGATCGCCGGGTTGGTCACCTGCGCGAAGCGTTGCCGGAAGCTGTCGTACAGCGAGCGGATATGGCGGGAGAGTACCGGGAAGGGGGTGTCGTCGCCCATGGAGGCCACTGGCTCCTGGCCGTTTTCCGCCAAGACCCGCAGCGTTTGTTCGCACTCCTCGCGCGTCAGCAAGAAGAGCTTCTGGTGCGTCAGCAACTCCTCCGGCAACATCGGAGCGTCGGCCAGCGGCTGCTCCCCGCGCGCTGCCGGCAACCGCGGCGCGCCGCGGCGCAGCCATTCCCGGCAGGGATTGCGGGCCTGCAGGCGGGCGTCTATGTCTTCTGGCAACAGCAATTCCCCGGCCTCGATGTCCACCGCGATCATTTCCCCCGGGCGCAGGCGCCCCTTGGCCGTCACCGTGTCGGCGTCGCAGTCTCGTATGCCGAACTCGGAGCCCACCGTGACGTAGCCGTCGCGGGTCACCGTGTAGCGCGCCGGGCGCAGGCCATTGCGGTCCATGATGCAGGCGCCGATGCGGCCGTTGGTCATGACGATCCCCGCCGGGCCGTCCCAGGGCTCCATCCTCATGCTGTTGTAGCGGTAGTAGGCCCGCAACTTGGGGTTCATCCGCTCCGCGTTCTGCCAGGCCGGCGGGATCAAAAGACGGGTGGCATGGCAGAGGTCCAGCCCCCCCATCAGCAGGAACTCGAGCATGTTGTCCACCGAGCAGGAATCCGAATCCCGTCCCGAAACGATGGGCAGCAGCGCCTCCGGTTGCGGGAACCGGGAATGACGAAACTTATTGCGCCGCGCCTGCGCCCAGCTGCGGTTGCCCTGGATGGTGTTGATCTCCCCGTTGTGCGCCAGGTAGCGGAAGGGCTGAGCCAGCCGCCAGCGGGGCAGCGTGTTGGTGGAGAAGCGTTGATGGAACACGCACATTGCGCTGGCCATGCGCTCGTCGCGGAGATCGGGGTAAAAGGCCGACAATTGTTCCGGCGTTACCAGGCCTTTGTACCCCAGCAGCCGGCTGGAAAGGCCGCAGACGTAGAAATCCTCCTTCGCCAGCAGCCGCTCCGCCTGCCGCCGCGCAGTGTAAAGGGCCCGTTCCTGCTCATCGGCGTCGCCGTTGGCCGGCAGGTTGACGAAGATCTGCTCGAAGCGCGGCAGATTTTGTAGCGCCTCGGCGCCGCAGACCTCGGGGTTGGTAGGCACCTGTCGCCAGCCGGCTGTCTCCAGGCCCTGCTCTCGCAGGCAGGCGGCCAGGCAACGCCGCGCCTGCTCGGCCGCTGGCGCCGCCGTCGGCAGAAACGCCATTCCCGCGGCAAAGCGCCGCTCCAGATGCAGACCCTCCTCCTCTGCCACCGCGCGCAGGAACTCTTCCGGTTGGGACATCAGTAGTCCGCAACCGTCGCCCGTCTTGCCGTCTGCCGCGATCGCCCCGCGGTGGGTAAGGCGGCAGAGGGAGCGCGCCGCCATCTGTACCAGCCAATGGCTGGCTTTGCCCTCTACATGGGCGAACAGGCCGAAACCGCAGCTATCGTGCTCGAATTCCGGGCGGTGAAGGGGCAACGAGGCCGGTGACCGGTTGTTCTTTTTTACGCTCATTGTCCATGGCGCTGACATTGGCATTCGGGCCGGAAATCGGGGCGGTCCGCAATAGAATCGCCCCCGGCAAACAATCCTGGCTATTTTAACTTGCCGCGCCCGCCGATTCCAGGGCATTGTATGGGGCATGTATGGGGCAGTATGGGGCAACCGCGCAAGCGTTGCCCGGCATCGGGGGGCTGAAATCGCTCGGATAACGCCTGGGCGATTTCCGCGTATAATTCGCGCCGAAATGTCACGCTGGCTTTTCTTTCTTCCCGCCGTTTTTCTCGCCCTGGGCTCCTCGGCCGCGTTTGGGCAGAGCGCGCCGAGTTTTGCGGTTTCGGCGGATAATGCGGCTGTTGAGGAAGGGGACGCCGTTTATTTCAATGTCCGCCTGAGCGCCGCCGATTTGACCGCCGACGCCACCGTGGACTGGGCCATCGGCGGCACGGTCAGCGTCGGCGATTACGATTCGCCAGCCGCCGGCAGCTTCACCTTCACCCCCGCCAACTGGGCGGCCCAGCAGACGGTGCGCGTGCTGTTGCTGGACGACGGCGTGCACGAGGCGGCCGAGACGCTGACCCTGACCCTCAGCAACCCGTCCGTCGGCACGGTCGCCACCGCCACCGCCAGCGTCACCATCGCCGCCAGCGACCCGGTCACGGCGCACCTGGCCTTCACCGGCGCCGATGTGGACACCGCCGCCGCCGGCCCGCAGATCAACCCCGGCGACGTCACCGAATTCACCGTTACCCTGAGCGGCGCTACTTCGCTGGCGGCGCCGGCGAGCGTTTCCTACACTGCGCAAGGCGGCACCCCGGCCGGCGGCAACGTCGCCTTTCCCATCGGCGCCCCGACACCGCAGCGCATCGCCGTCACTCCCAACCCCGCCGCCACCATGTTAACCGTCACCGTCGGCACAGGCGCCGCCGCCGAAAGCGTCACCGTGGCCGTGGCCGCCACCGCCCTCGCCAATCTCACCGTGGTCAGCATCGCCGACTCCCCGGTTACCGAGGAGGGCGGCACCGCCCTCTTCCCGCTCGCCTTCAGCGGCGATGCGCCCAGCGGCGATGTCAATGTCGCCTTTCACCTGGGCGCCGCCGCCGGGCGCGGGCCGGGCATGGACGGCGTCACCGCCGCCGAGTTCGCCTACATCGCCGACACCGGCGCCCCGGCCACGGGCCAGCCGCTGCGCCAGGTGCGCACCTACACGGCGGCGCAGGTGGCGGCGGCCATGTCCGGCGCCACGCCGCTCAGCATCGGCATCGGCATCGCCGACGACGGCGATTTTGCCGAAGGCGACGAAATCATGCGCGTGACCCTGGTGCCCGGTCCGCAATACACCCACGCCGCCGGCGGCCCGGCGCGCATCTCCCGCACCGCCGCCACCGCCGCCGCCGACAACTTGCGCATCGCCTCCGGGCGGCGCGGCTACGGCCTGGTCACGGTCCCCGACCGCCGCCTGCGCGCGGCCATCGTGCGCGAGTCGGCGGCCGGCGTTGCCGAAGGCGGCACGGTCAACTTCCGCGTCAAACTGGTGCGCGTGTCGGATGGCAGCGACCAGGCCATCTGGCCCGGCCAGGCCACTTTCAACCGCCTGCGCATCGCCGTGGAGGGCAGCGCCGACTGGCGGTCTGTTTCCTCCACCGCCGCCGCCGGCGAGGTGGAGTTCCCGGACACCGCCAACCGCGTCTATCGCTTCGGCGTGGACGTGAACGAGGCCCAGGTGTTGCGCCTGTGGTTTGACGTCGACACCCCGGCCAGCGGCGTGGCGGTGCCGGTGCGCATCACCGACGATGCCGTCAACGAAGGCGACGAGACTCTCCGCCTGCGCCTCATCGGCGCGGTGCTCGAGCAGGATTATCTGCTGGTGCCGCCGGACATCGCCGCCGCCACCGCCGCCGTCGCCATCGCCGCCAGCGACGCCGCCGTCATCGCCATCGCCGCCCCCGGCGCCGACGCCGACGAGGACGCCATCGGCGCGGCCCTGACCTTCACCGCCAGTCTGCAAACCGCCGCCGGCGGTGCCCTCACCGCCGATGCGCCGGTCACCGTTACCTACGCCGTCACCGGCGCCGGCGCCATCCCCGGCGAGGACTTCGCCGATCCCGGCGGCGGCAGCGTCACCATCGCCGCCAACGCCGCCGGCGCGGCCATTACCCTGCCCCTCGCCGCCGACCACAAGCGCGAGGCGCGCCAGGGCGTCACCGTCACCGCCACGGCGGTCAGCGGCGGCAGCGGCGCCGTCGCCCTGCCCGAGGCCGGCGCCGCCGCCACCGGCCACATCGCCGCCAGCGACCAGAGCCGGGTCGGCATCGTCGCCTCGGCCGCCGCCCTGGCCGGCACCGAAGAGGGCGCCAGCGCCACTTTCACGGTCAGCGTCGGCGTTGCCCAGCAGAGCAATTTGGACATCGCCTACACCGTCGCCGCCGCCGCTGTCGGCGCCGCCGCGGACGCAGCCGACTTCGCCGGCGGCACTTTCCCAAGCGGCACGGTCACCCTTGCCGCCGGCCAGACCTCGGCCGACTTCGCCATCGCCATCGCCGGGGACGACACCGCCGAGCCGCGCGAGTTCTACACCGTGACCCTCAGCGACGGCGCCGCCTACGACCTCAGCGACGAGTTTGCCGCCACCGCCAACATCGCCCCCGGCGACGCCGGCGTGGTCACCCTCGCCGCCGATTCGTCCGCCGCCGCCGCCGAGGGATCCGCCGCCACCTTCACCGTCACCGTGTCCCCGGCCCCGGGGGCCGATGTCATGATTCCGTGGAGCGTGGCCGGCAGCGGCGACAACCCGGCCAGCGCCGCCGATTTCGGCGACGGCAGTTCCGAAAACTTCCCCGGCGGCATGGCCACCGTCGGCACTTCCGGCACCGCCGCCATCACCGTCCCCATCCACGACGACACCGCCGAGGAAGCCGCCGACGAGTCGTACACCGTCACCCTCGGCAGCAACATTACCGGCGGCGGCGCCATGTCTTACCAACTGGACAGCGCCGCCGCCGGCGTCACCGCCGCCATCGCCGCCGGCGACTACGCCCGGCGCAGCGTCACCATCACCGGCGGCAGCCAAACCGCGGAGGGCGAGGCCGCCGCTTTCACCGTCGCCATCGCCCCGCCGCCCCTCGGCGAGGTGGCGTTGAACTGGCAAGTCACCGCCACCGCCGCCACCGGCGACGACGAGACCGAAGCCGCCGATTTCGGCGACGGCGCCGCCGCCGACCTGCCCAGCGGCACGCTCGCCATCCCCGCCGGGCAGGGCAGCACGGCGCTCGGCATTCCCACCCGCGACGACGCCGCCGACGAAGCGGAGGAATTTTTCACCCTCACCGCCACCGTCGCCGAATCCGACCCCGCCACCTACACCGCCCCCGCCGCCGTCAACGGCAGCATCGCCGCCAGCGACAACGTCATGATCAGCGTCCGGGTGGAGGGCCCCGGCGTGGTGGAGGAGGGCGGCACGGCCAATTTCCGGCTCGTTTTCGCCACCGTCGGCGGCGCGCCCAACGGCGGCATCGCCGTCACCTACCGTCTCGCCGACGCGCCCGGTTCCTCCGGCTTCACCGCCGCCGACTTGAGCGGCGCGCCGCTGGAGTTCACCCTCGATTTCAACCAAAGCGCGGTCGCCTCCGGCAGCCAGGATGTCTCCTTCCAGGTCGTGGACGACGATGTGGTGTCCGCCGCCTGCCGACGCGGGAGCCCGCCCGTTGACCGTCCCGGCGCGCTGCCCGACACTCCCGGCGTGAACGGCGATTTGTGCTTTCAGGAAGCCACCGAGCGCGTCCGCATGACCCTCATCGCCGCCGCCGCCGTCCACCCCGCCGACACCGCGCGCATCGCCGGCGCCCACGCCGACCTCACCATTCCCGACCGCCGCCTGCGCGTGGCGGTGACTTTGGACAGTAACGCCGGCGGCGGCGCGGTTGACGAGGGCGCGGCGGAATTTTCCATGCGTGTGCAACTGGTGCGGGTGTCGGACGGCCGCCCGCGCCAGTTGTGGCACCCCGGCGATACCGCCACGGTGGAGTTGTTTCTGCGCGCCCATGCCGCCGAGTGGATGGGCGGCAACAACGACGCCGATTTCGACCAACTCTTTTTCTGCGACCGCACCGATGAATTCGACGACCCGGTGCTGCCCGGCCAGTGCGGCAGCGGCGGCGGCACGGTCTCCATTTTGTCTTCAGGCGATACCCTGGACGACCCCGAGATGATTAACCTGGTATTCACCGAGGACACCCCGGCCGACGGTTTTGAATTGCGCTTTTTCCCCAACGAAGACAACCGCAACGAGGCCGACAGCGAAGGCGTCAGTTTGACCGTGCACCAGGTGGAAGACAATGTCTTTTTGCAGCGAAACAACGCCCGCGGCCAGGTACTGAACGGCGACCCCGCTTTCCTCCGCAACGCCGCGCGCGTGGACCTCCGCGACAACGACCCGGCCGAGGCCAGATTCGCCGTCGTCACCGCCGAAGTGGACGAAGACATCGGCGGCGCATTGGAGTTCCGCGCCACCCTGCACCGGCGCGGCGGCGGCGGCACGATTTTGGCCGGCGCCGACACCGCGGTCACCTTCACCCTCGGCGGCACCGCCGCCGGCGGCGCCGCCACCGACGCCATGCGCGACTACACCGCCCCGGACCCGGCGCAAATCACCATTCCCGCTGGCCAGAGTTCCGCCACGTTGCGCCTGCCGGTGGTGGACGATGCCCGGCGCGAGGAGCGCGAGTCGGTGGTCTTGACCCCGGTGGACATTGTCGCCGCAGCCGGCGGCGGCAGCGTCACCGTGGACACCACCGCCGCCACCGCCCACATCGCCGCCAGCGACCAGGCCATTCTGGTCAGCATCGCCGCTCCCGACAACGCCGCCCCCGCCGCCGCCGAGGGCGGCAGCGCCTCGTTCACGGTCACCGCCGGCGTGGAAAGCGGCGCCCTGGCGCATGCGCTGACGGTGGCGTGGAGCGTCACCGCCGGCACCGCCGCCGCCGCCGATTTCGGCGGCGCCCTGCCTGGCGGCACCGTCACCATCCCGGCCGGCCGGGACTCCGCCGATTTCAGCGTGGCCATCACCGACGACAACTTCGCCGAGCCGCGCGAAACCTTCGGCGTCGCCCTCGGCGCCATCACCAAAGCGGCGGGCGACACCGAAAACTACCGCCTGCACCCCGCCGCCGGCACCGTTGCCGCCGCCATCGCCGCCAGCGACCCGGTGCTGGTGTCCCTCGGCGACGCCACGGCCGAGGAAAGCGACGGCAGCGCGCGCCTGCCGCTGAATCTGAGCGGCGGCACCCTGCCGGCCGGAGTTTCCCACACCGTCACCTTCACCATCGCCCAGGTGCCCATCGCTTCCACCGCCGGTTTTGGCAACGACTACACGGTCTCCGGCACCCACACCCGCACCATCGCCGCCGCCGGCGCGACCGGCCTGATCTTCACCATCACCGACGACAACCTGTCCGAGGCCGCCGAAACCGCCGCCTGGCGGCTGGCTGGCATCACGGGCGGCGGCGGCGTGGTCGCCCTGGCCGGCGGCGCCCCCGAAGACCAGGAGCGCAACGGCGTCCTCACCATCGCCGCCAGCGACCCGCTCACCGTCAGCCTGGACTTTCTCAACATGCCCGGCCGCAGCGCCGCCGTGAACGAGGGTTGCGTACCCTCCTCGTGCCGCCAGGTCCAGATGCGCTTGAACCTGTCCGGCGGCGTGCCGTCACGGGCGGTGACCGTGGAAGTGCAAGCCACCGGCAGCGCCGAACTCCAGCAGAGAAGGACCGGCGGCGACTACAGCTTCTTTTCGCCCGACATTTACGAGGGCAACACCGTCACCCGCTCCATCAACGCCGGCACCACCGGCGCCAATGTCGTCATGCGGGTGCTGAGCGACAACCTGAACGAGGAGGACGAAACCTTCACCGTGTCCATCGGCAGCCTGCGGGTGGACGCCGGCGGCGGCAGCGTCAGCGTGGACCCGGCGGCGTCTGCGCTCACCGTCACCATCGCCGATGACGACATGGCCGGCGTCACCGTCACCCGCACCTCGGCCGCCGCCACCGTCAGCGAGGGCGGGTTCGCCGTTTTCCAGGTGCGCGGCATCCGCCGCCCGCTGCCGTTCGCCGTCGGCGGCGACGGCATCACCGCCGGCGACTACAACATCGGCTTCCCCACCGGCGGGCGCATCGGCGACGGCGGCACCATCCGCATCAACCTCATCGCCGATGGCCGGAACGAAGGCGCCGAGACCCTCGCCGTCACCGTCGCCGGCGCCTCCGCCAGCGTCGCCGTCTCCGCCTCGGACCCCCTCACCGCCGCCATTGCCGCCGGCGCATCCACCGCCGCCGAGGGCGACACCGCCGCCTTCACCGTCACCCTGAGCGGCGCGACCAACGGCTCGGCAGCGGCGGTTACCGTGCCGTACACCATTGGCGGCGACGTGGCCGCCGGCGACTACACCGACCCCGGCGGCGGCAGCCTCACCATCGCCCCCGGCGCCACCAGCGGCGCCATCAACATTTTCATTCGCCGCGACGCCGGCATGGAAAGCGCCGAGGATTTGACCGTCACCCTCACCGCCGACGACCCCGGCACCGCTGCAACCGACGAAGGCCCCACCGCCAGTGACGGCGGCGGCGCAGTCGCCGTCACCACCGCCGCCGCCGAGCGAAGCGCCACGGTGTCCATCGCCGCCAACAGCGCCGCCGCCGCCAGTTTTGTCGTGGACGCGCCGGCCGATGTCACCATAGACGAGGGCGGGACGGCGGTGTTCACCGTCACCTTGTTGGCCCAGCCGTCGGCGGACGCCACGGTCGCCTGGGCGGTCAGCGGCGTGGACAGCGGCGATTACTCCACCGCCGATTCCAGCCCGCTGACCTTTACCACCGGCAACTGGCAAACGGCGCAGATGGTCACCCTCGCCCTCACCGACGACTCCGTCTCGGAGGCCGCCGAACAGTTGACCTTCACCCTCAGCAGCCCGACCAGCGCCACCCTCGCCACCGCCGCCGCCAGCGTCACCGTCAATCCCAGCGACCCCGTCACCTACGCCATCTCCGCCGACCGGTCCGTCGCCGAAGGCGCCACGGCGACCTTCACCGTCACCTTGGGCGGCGAAGCCACCGCCGGGGCGGTCAGCGTGCCGTTCACCGTCACTGCCGGCAGCGCCGCCGCTTCCGACTACAGCGTCACCGCCGCCTCGCCGCTCATGTTCGCCAGCGGCAGCGGCAGCATGGACATCGTCGTCGCCACCGTCGCCGACGACCTGGCCGAGAGCAGCGAGACCGTGACCGTCACTCTCGGCGCGCCAACCTCCGCCAGCCACTTCACCGCCGGCGCCACCGCCGCCACGCTCACCATCACCGACGACGACGCCATCACCGTCTCCATCGCCCGCAAGAGCGGCGAAAGCGGAGCGGTCATGGAGGGCGGCCAGGCCAGGTTCACCGTCACCCTCAGCAAAGAGCCCACCGCCACCGTCACCGTGCCGGTGACCGCCAGCGGCACGTTGACGCTGTCGGACACGCAACTCCAGTTCGCCGCCGGCGAGACCGAAAAAGACGTCACCGCGACCGTCACCGACGACGACCTGCTGGAGCGCGGCGAGAATTTCGCCGTCATCCTCGGCGCCCCCCGCTCCGCCGCCGGCCAGGTCAGCGGCAGCGGCGTGGTCCATGTCCAGGTCGCCGATGACGACATGGCCACCGTCACCATCGCCCGCGCCGCCGGCGACACCGATTTCAGCGAGGCCGGCGCCGGGGCCTCCAGCTCGCGCAACGCCCTGTTCACCGTCACCGTGGCCGGCGCCAGGCTGGTCGCCGATGCGCGCATTGGCTTTCGCATCGGCGGCGAGGTGACGCCGGACATGGGCGCGACCCTGGGCGATTTCCGCTCCGACACCACGCCGCTGCAGTCGGCCGGCCTCGCCATCCCCCCGGCCGGCGGCACCACCGCCACCGGCACCATCGCCATCCGCTCGCGCAAAGACGCGCTCAACGAAGGCGACGAGGATTTGACCGTGACCCTGATCAGCGCCGCCACCGCCGTCGGCAGCATCGCCCTCGGTGCCGGCAACAGCGCCACCGCCATACTGGTGGACGACGACCCGCTGAGCGCGGCCATCGCCCGCCGTGCCGGCGACAGCGGCGCTGTCGCCGAAGGCGACGCCGCCCATTTCACCGTCACCCTGAGCGGCCCCGACGGCGCCGTCTCGGTGGAAGATGCGGAATTGCGCTACACCATCGCCGGCATCGCCGCCGCCGACATAGACGCCGATTCGCTGATCGGCACGGTCACCGTCCCCGCCGGCCGGGCCTCCGCCGACTTCACCATCGCCGCCGCCGCCGACAACCTGAACGAGTCCGCCGAGACCATGACCGTAACCCTGGACGCCAGCGGCCACACCGCCGCCGGCATCATTGCGCGCAGCACGCTGACGGCCGAGCAAAGCGCACAGGCGACCATCGCCGACGACGACCCCATCACCGTCACCATCGCCCGCCAGGGCGCCGCCAGTGCGGATGAAAACGACAGCGTCGCTTTCCGCGTCGCCTTGGGCGGCGGTCTGCGCACCGCCGATGTCATCGTGCCGTTCGCTTTCGGCGGCACGCTGTCCAACTCCGAATACGAAATCACCGCCCCCTCTGGCATCGCCGCCACCGCCACCGGCGGCACCATCGCCTTCGACCTGAGCGGCACGCCCACCGCCACCGACACCGCCGACATCACCGTCAACCTGCAGGGCGACAGCGTCAACGAGGCCACCGAAACGCTGGTCATCACCGGCACGGCGGCCAGCCCCAGCGGCCTGCGCACCGCCGCCGGCGCCATCGGCTACGGCACCGGCGGCAACACCGACACGGCGGCCATCACCGACGACGACGCCATCACTTACAGCATCGCCGATGCCGCCGCCGTCACCGAAGGCGACAGCGGCGATGCGGCGGCGAGCATGACCTTCACCGTGTCGCTGAGCGGCGCCTCGGCCGGCAATGTGACCATTCCCTACAGCCTCGGCGGCACAGCGACCGGCGGCGGCGCCGACTACACCGACCCCAATCCGCTGAGCGTCACCATCAGTGCCGGCCAGTCCAGTGCCGACATCGGCATCGCCATCGTTCACGACAACATGAACGAGGGCGGCGAGACCATCGCCGTCACCCTCGGCGCCACGCCCACCGTCGCCAGCGGCGGCGGCAGCGTGACCCGTGCCAGCGCCATGGGCGATTACACCGCCAGCGGCACCATTAACGACGACGACGGCGTCGCTGTCGCCTTAAGCGGCGGCGGCGACGTAAACGAGGGCAGTAACGCCGCGGTGACCGTCACCCTGGGCGCCGAGGCCACCGGCAGCGTCACCGTCAATTACACTATCGGCAACACCAGCGCCACTGGCGACAACGATGCCGAAATCGCCGACGACCTGACCAACACCAGCGGCGGCAGCATCACCATTGACACCAGTTCCACGCGCACCGGCACCATCGCCATCGCCGCCGATGCCGACAACTTGAACGAAGGCGACGAGACCTTCACCGTCAGCGTCGCCAGCGGCGGCACCGACTTGCCTGGCAGCGTCAGCATCTCCGGCAGCCCGCGGACTTTCACCATCAAGGACGACGCCAACGACGCCATCTCCGTGACCATCGCCCGCACCTCGGCCGCCGCCGCTGGCGAGGATGCCGACGCCACCTTCAGCGTCACCTTGGGCGGCGGCGTGCGCACCGCCGATGTCGTGGCGCCGTTCAGCGTCACCGGCCTGGCCAACGAGGAGTTCGCCATCACCGGCCCGGCCACCGCCCCCGCCGCCACCGCCACCACGCACACCGCGACTTTCGGCATTGACGGCAGCCAGACCGCCACCGATTCGATGAACATCGCCATTGACCTGCAAGGCGACAATTTGAACGAAGCCACCGAGACCCTCGCCGTTACCGGCGCCGCCCCCGGCGCCAGCGGCCTGCGCACCGCGGGCAGCATCGGTTACGCCGCCAATGGCGACCGCGACACGGTCAGCGTCACCGATGACGACGCCATCACCGTGACCTTGGCCGACTCTGCCGACATAGAAGAGGGCGGCACCGCCGAGTTTGCGGTAACGCTCGACCGCGCCAGCGCCACGGCGGTCACGGTGCGCTACACGGTCACCGCCGGCGGCGCCAACCCGCCGCCGTTCACCGATGCCGGCAACGGCAGCATCAGCATCGCCCAGGGGCAGCAGAGCGGCGCCATTCGCATCGCCAGCGACGGCACCGACGCCATCAACAGCGGCAGCGGCACGCTGACCGTGCGCCTGGCTTCGCACACCGCCGCCGGCGCCATCAGCGGCAGCGGCGCGCAGTCGGCGACCGTGACTTACCGCGAGTTTGACCGCAACTTCTCGGTGGCGGTGGACACCGGCAGCGGCAAGACCGCCGACCGCGACAGCACCGCCGATGGCGTCCAGGTGAACGAAGGCGACACGATCTACTTTCGCGTCAGCCTGGCCGGCACCGCACCGGCGAGCGGCGACGACGCCACCGTCATGTGGGCGCCCAGCGGCGCGACCGCCGACACTGCCGACAGCGGCGCGACTTTGACCTTCACCGACGGCAACTGGAGTACGGTGCAGGAGGTGACCGTCACCGTCACCGCCGACGGCGTGAACGAGGGCGCCGAGACCATCGGCGTTACGCTCGGCGGCGCGAGCGGCGGCGGCGGTTTGGGTACCGGCATCGCCGCGGCCAGCGCCAGCGTGACCATCGCCGCCAGCGATCCCATCACTTACGCCATCGGCAGCGACAGCAGCGCCGCCGAAGGCGACTCCGGCGGCACGGCGGGGATCATCGCCCTCAGCGTCACCCTGAACGGCGCCAGTGCCGGCAGCGCGTGGGATCGCATCCGCGTGCCGTTTTCCATTGACGGCAACAGCACCGCCACCGCCGCCACCGACTACGCCGTCAACCCGGCCAACGGCATGTTGGTGTTCGAAGACCTCGACGCCACGCCGACGCTGACTGGGGTCATCACCGTCACCGCTGTCGGGGACGACCTCAACGAGGTCAACGAGACCGTGATTATCAACCTCGGCACTCCCGCCGCCATGGGCGGCAGCGGCGGCGGCACGGTGATGCGCACCGCCACCGCCGCCGACCACAGCGCCACGGCGACCATCGCCGACGACGACGCCATCGCCGCCGCCTTCGCCGGCGCCTCGGCGGCCGTTTCCATCAACGAGGGCGAGACCGCCACGCTGACCGTAGAGCTGGACCACGCCAGCGTGGCGGCGACCACGGTGAACTACGACATTAGCGCCGCGGCCGGCAGTCCCGGCGGC
>JAPPPX010000140.1 GCA_028817305.1 Gammaproteobacteria bacterium
AAGTCCCGCGTCTGCCCCTACTGTCCAGCATAAACCTGCCGCATCTAAGGGATTTAACCAAGTCCGGAACAGAATACTGGCCACGGGAAACATCAGGGGAATTGCGCCGGGCACCGTGCATACGGCGCGAAAGGGCACGGTAACAGTGTACGCGGTGGCTATGCTGGCACCCCGCAGCACGGCGCACCCGGACAACGTTAAGGCGAATACCGCCGCCACTGCTATCTGACACAATTTCCGCTTAAGAGACATAACGTTTCTCCCTCAGTTCGTGTTCTCGCTCGCCTTTACTGGTCCCTCCCATGAACACCCTGTCCAGATTTTCTGGACTTATACATTGTCCAGATATTCTGGTCAAGCCCATGAGGAAATCCATTTACTCCGGGGAATACAGGGAATTGATCGGCTGGCTCAGGAAAAAACGCGCCGAGGCGGGCCTTTCGATTCGCGCGGTCGCGGACAAATTGGAGGTTTATCCTTCCATTGTCGGCAATATCGAGACTTGCGGGAGGCGGTTGGACGTCGCCGAGTATCTGCAATTCTGCCAGGCGATCAGCGCCAACCCGATGGAGGGCATCAGTCTCATGGCGCAAGCGGCGCAAACCGTTGCGGACGGCATGGGACGGCACCCGGATTCAAGCTCCGAGCGGCATAAGCCCGGTCCGGGCAGGCGCAAATCCTGTTCCAAGGGCAAGTGAGCGGCGGCGACGGGGGCGGGTTGGCAGAGGTCCGGGCACGGCCTCCCGCACCGCGCCGGGCGCCCTGGCCCGCCGGGTAAGCCTTCAGTAAGCCTTCAGCCGTGGCCGCTGCGCCTGGGCGTCGCCGGGCGCCCGGCGGCAAGGCTCTGCGCCAGTTTTCGGACGGCTTGCCCCCGGTGGCTGAGACGGTTTTTGTGGGCAGGCGAAAGGTCGGCGGAAGTGCAGCCCAGCTGGGGCAGGTAAAACAGCGGGTCGTAGCCGAAACCGCCCGCTCCGCCGGCGACGCGAGCCCCGGCAGAGGAAACGATGCACCCCTCCCAGGCGCCCTGGCAAATCAAAGGCGCGGGGTCGTCGGCGCGGCGCAGGTAGGCGATGCAGCAGCGGAAGCGGGCGTTGCGGCGCGCTTCGGGCACTCCCTCCAATTTCCGTAGCAGCAACCGGTTGTTATCGGCGTCTGTGGCGCCCGGTCCGGCATAGCGGGCCGAATAAATACCGGGGGCGCCGTCCAAGGCGTCCACCTCGAGGCCGGAGTCGTCCGCGATCGCCGGGAGGCCTGCGTGGCGGGCCGCATGGCGGGCCTTGAGGAGAGCGTTTTCCTCGAAGCTCAGGCCGTTCTCCGGCACCGACGAGATTGCCAGTTCTCCTTGGGACAGCAGGCGAATCCCCAGCGGCGCCAGCAGCGCGCGCAATTCGCGCAGCTTGCCGGGATTGGCGCTGGCCAGCACGATTTCCTGCCGCATGATTGTCCCTATGATTGTTCTTGGGGCCGGTGCCGGGCCAGTGCCGGAACGTTCCCGAGCCGTTGCCCGCCGCCGTTCGCTCTACCGGCCCAGCGCCTCGCGCTGCAGGGCGAATAGGCGCTCCAGGCCGGAACGGGTCAGTGTCAGCACGGCTGCCAGTTGCTCGGCGTCGAAAGGCGCTCCCTCGGCGGTCCCTTGAACTTCCACGTACTCCCCCGAGTCGTTCATCACGATGTTCATGTCGGCGTCCGCGCTGGAGTCTTCCCGGTAATCCAGGTCCAGCAGCACTTCGCCGGCAACGATGCCGGCCGAGACGGACGCGATCATGCCGCGCAGCGGGCGTCCCCGCGCCCGGCGCCGCCGCAGGACATGGTTGACGGCGTCTTCCAGGGCAATGTAGCCGCCGGTAATCGCCGCCGTTCGGGTCCCGCCATCCGCCCGGATTACGTCGCAGTCCACGGTGATCGTGATCTCGTCCAGGGCCTTCAGATCCACGGCGGCCCGCAACGAGCGCCCGATCAGGCGCTGGATCTCCAGCGTCCTGCCGGAGGGGCGGTGCAGGGTGGCCTCGCGGCGGGTGCGCCGCTCGGTGGCCCGGGGCAACATGCCGTACTCCGCCGTTACCCAGCCCTGTTTCCTGCCCTTGAGGAACGGGGGCACGCCGTCCTCGACGCTCGCGGTGCAGAGCACCCGGGTGCGGCCGAACTCGATCAGCGCGGAACCTTCCGCGTGATCCAGGAAGCCCCGGGTCATTCGTACCGGGCGCAATTCTTCCGCCGCTCTGCCGTCGGGGCGCATCGTTTTGTCTCCATGGTCTGTCTCTGCGAAAGAGGGCATTATAATAAGCCCGCGAAAAAACCAGCAACGGGACGCGCCTCGGCGTTCCGCACGGGGCACAAGACAATGATTTCCAGCATGACCGGTTTCAGCAGGGTGGAGCGGCAGGACCGATGGGGGCGTGCCGCCTGGGAGTTGCGTTCGCTCAACCACCGTTTCCTCGAGATCGGCGTGCACCTGCCGCGGGAATTGGCGGCCCTGGAACAGCCCTGCCGCGACCTGTGTCGGCAACATGTACGCCGGGGCAAGGTGATCTGCCAACTGGAATTCGAAGCTGCCGAGGGCTTGGTGTCGCATCGCATCAACCGCGCCCGGGTGCGCGACCTGTTGCAGGCGATGCGCGACGTCCAGGAGTTAACGGAGGGGCCGTGCGCGCCCATAGACCTGCCGCGGGTCCTGGAATGGCCCGGCGTACTGCAATCCCTGGATCTGCGGGAGGCAAGCATCCGCCAGCCGCTCCTGGAGCTGCTGCAGGAGGCCGTGACGGCCTTTGTGGCGAAACGGCGGCAGGAGGGGGAAAGCCTGGGCCGCATTTTCCGGGAAAAATGCGGGAGTTGCGCCGCGATCCTGGACGAGTTGCGGCAGGGGGCGCCGCAACTCGCCGACCAGGCGCGCCAGCGGCTGCGCGAACAGGTGCGGCAACTGGCCGCGGGGGGCGCCGATATAGATCCGGGGCGCCTGGAGCAGGAATTGGTTCTGCTGCTGCGCCGTTCGGATGCCACGGAGGAACTGGACCGGCTGGGAATCTACCTGGAGGAGACGCGGCACCTGCTGGAACGGGGCGGCGCCATCGGCAAGCACCTGAATTTTCTGCTACAGGAGCTGCACCGGGAGTCGCATACCCTGGCCGCCAAGATCGGCGGTCTGCACAACGATTCCGCCGTTATTCGGCTGCGGCTGTTGGTCGAGCAGATGCGCGAACAGGCGCAGAACGTGGAATAGCGAGCCGTGCGGGCGGCCAGGGTATTTATCGTGTCGGGCCCTTCCGGGACAGGGAAGACTTCCCTGATCCAGGCGCTGCTGCGTTCGGTCACGCGCCTGGAGCTCTCCATTTCCTATACTACCCGTCCGATACGGCCGCAGGAGGAACACGGCAGCGACTACTGCTTCGTGACGCCGGCAGCCTTCCAGAAGATGATTAAAGAAGAGCAACTGTTGGAGTACGCCGAGGTTTTCGGCAATTTCTACGGGACCTCGCGGCATCGGGTGCGCCGGCAACTGGACGCCGGCAAGGATGTGCTGCTGGAGATCGATTGGCAGGGCGCGCGCCAAGTGCGCCGGGCAATTCCTGATTCCATGGGGATTTTCATTTTGCCCCCGAACTTCCGTTCCCTGCAGGAGCGGCTGCGGCGCCGGGGACAGGACGACGAACAGGTGATTCAGAGGCGCATCAGCGAAACGCTGGCGGATCTTTCTCACTGTGGGGAATACAATTACCAGCTTATCAACGATGACTTCGACCGCGCTCTGGAGCGATTGCGGGACATCGTTCGCTCGGTCCGTGCCGGCGGACCGGAGGCCCTTATAGAGAGCGACGTCCAGGAACATCTATCGGCCCTGATGGAAGAAGCGCGGCATTTTCGTTAAGATTGCCGGGGCCGTTCCCGAATCGCGCGCAGCGCCGGTCCGGGCGGATCGGTTTGTAGAGGAAAACGAAACCATGGCAAGATTGACGGTAGAAGACTGTCTCGAAAAAATCCCGAATCGGTACGACCTGGTATTGCTGGCGAGCAAGCGCGCCCGGCCGCTCAACATGGGGAAGGATTCGCTCCTGGAGGAAGAGACGGACGAAAAACCCACGGTGATCGCCCTGCGCGAGGTCGCGGCGGGCCTGGTGACGCAGGAAAACGTAGATAATCCGGGCGGCAGCGAACCTGGCGCAGAGGAACCGGAGGCGCCGACCCCCGCCGAAGACGCATAGCCCCCTTCCGCCGCCTTCGCCCGGGCGTGCGGGCGGGAGTGGGATGAAAACCCATGACAGAAGAAACGCGTTTTGCCGAGCTGGAGGAAAGCGTGGGCGCCTACCTGACGCCGAGCCAGGTCGAGAAAGTGCGCCGGGCATACCGCTTTAGCGAAAAGGCGCACCGCAACCAACAGCGCATCAGCGGCGAACCCTATATTCATCACCCGCTGGCGGTCAGCAGGATTCTGGGGGATATGCACCTGGATTACCAGACGATCAGCGCCGCCATCCTGCACGACGTCATCGAGGATACGGATGTCGCCAAGGAGGACATCCGGCGCCGGTTCGGCCGGGACGTGGCGCAACTGGTGGACGGAGTCACCAAGATCAGCCGGATTCAGTTCGACAATTACGCGCACGCCCAGGCCAGCAACCTGCAAAGGATGTTCATGGCCATGACCGACGACCTCCGCGTCATCCTGATCAAACTTGCGGACCGCATACACAATATGCGCACCCTGGGCGCCCTGCCGCCCGCCAAGCGCCGGCGCATTGCCTGCGAGACCCTGGAGATCTATGCGCCGATTGCGCAACGCCTGGGGATGAACAGCGTGCGGCTCGAGTTGGAAGAGCTGGGGTTCCGGTATTTCTATCCGTTGCGGTTCCGGGTGCTGGAGGAGCGCATGCAAGAAATTCGCCTGCGCGCCCGGCGTATCGTCACCCGCATCCAGCAAACGGTCGAAAAGCGCCTGCTGTTGGAAGGCATCGAGTCGCAGGTTCTGGGGCGGGAGAAGCACCTGTACGGCATCTACCGGAAGATGCAGAACAAGCATCTCTCGTTCGGCGAGATCTGCGACCTGCATGCCTTTCGGATCATCACGGCCTCGTCCAAGGACTGCTATCTTGCGCTGGGCGCCATCCACAATCTGTACAAGCCGGTTCCCGGGAAGTTCAAGGATTACATCGCCCTGCCCAAGACGAACGGCTACCAGTCCCTGCATACGGTGCTGTTCGGCCCCCATGGAATGCCCGTTGAGGTGCAGATCCGCACCCATGACATGGACCGCATCGCCGAGGCCGGCATCGCGGCCCATTGGTCGTACAAGTCGGGCGGCATTTCCGACCGGCGCGGGGCGTACCGACAGACGCGGAAATGGCTGCGGGACATACTGGAACTGCACCGGGCGGCCGGAGATCCGGAAGAATTCCTGGAGCATGTGCGGGTCGATCTGTTTCCGGAGGAAGTGTATCTGTTCACCCCCCGCGGAGACATACTCAAGCTGCCCAGGGGGGCCACCGTGCTCGACATGGCCTACGCCGTCCACACCGATGTGGGCAACCGCTGTGTGGGGGCCCGGATTGACCGGCAGCCGGCCCCGTTGAGCAGTCCGCTGAAATCCGGCCAGACCGTGGAGATCCTTACTTCGCCTTTTGCGCAACCCGATCCCGCATGGTTGAAATTCGTTACCACGGCCAAGGCCAGGGCCGGCATCCGACACTATTTGAAAGGCATCAAGTTGAGCGAGGCCCGCGACCTGGGCAAACGGCTGTTGCAGGCGGAGTTGGCGGCGCTGGCCATGTCCTACGAACAGCTCGGGGAGCGGGACATACGCGCCGTCCTGGAGTGCCACGGGCTGGACAGCAGGGAGCGTCTGCTGGAGGAAACCGGCGTGGGCAACCTGCCCGCGCACATCATCGCGCGGGAACTGTCGGCGGCGGATGGCAAGACCGCGGCGGCGGACGGCCCCGCGGCGCAACCCCTGGTCATCGAGGGTACGGAGGGCATGGCGATCAGCTTTGCCAGGTGCTGCCACCCTATTCCCGGGGATGCGGTCTCGGGCTACGCCAGCCCCGACCGCGGTATCGTGATACACCGGCGCTCCTGCAAGAACATGCGCCGGCGGCGCCGGCACCCGGAACGGCTGATCTGCGCCGAATGGGCGAAGGAACTGGACCGGGACTTCGTCGCCGTACTGCAAATGCAGGTGGCGAATCAGCGCGGCGTTCTCGCCACCGTGGCCAGTGCCATTGCCGACCAGGGGATCAACGTCATCAATGTAGGGATCAAGGGTGGCCGGGAGGAACGCACGACCTTGCAGTTCGCGCTGGAAATTCGGGACCGGAAGCACTTGGCGCAAGCGATCCGGAGGATCCGCCGGCTCGGCCAGGTCTCCCGCATCGAAAGGACGGGGGACCTGCAAGAGTCTCAGGAGCAAAACGATCTCATGTATTGGTAGAGGAGGGAAACCGCGGCAGGCGGGCGTCTCCGAGGCGCCGGGGATGCCGGCGGCGACTACGGCGACGGATGCGCGGGGCGCCGTTGCCGCGGGGCCCGCGGACATGCTGGATGCGCCCCTGGATTGTTTCGTTCGCAGTGCCCCTGCCACTGTCCGTAAGTTCCGGCGGCTGGGACTGAATACGGCCCGGGATTTGCTATTTCATTTCCCCCTGCGGTACGTGGACAAGACGCGCATCGTACCCATAGACCAGCTGCTGCCCGGGCAGGAGGCGCTGGTCGAGGGGACGGTGCGGCACAGCGAGATCCGCTGGCGCCCGAGGAAAAGCCTGGTCGTCTGCCTCGAAGACGACACCGGCTTGTTGCAGCTGCGGTTCCTGCACTTCGCCCGCTCCCAGCAGCAGAGATTCCGGGACGGCGCCGTAGTGCGCTGCTACGGCTCGGTTCGGCACGGCGCCTTCTCCCTGGAGATGGTGCATCCGGAATGCATGACGAGCCGGGCGAATCGGCCCATGCCGCTGAAAACGCAACTGACCCCGATTTACCCCTCCGGGGGGAATCTCTCCCAGGCATCCCTGCGGCGAGCGATCGGCAGTGCCCTGGAGCGGGTTTCCAGGGACGAACGACTCCAGGAAGAACTGCTGCCGGAGCGGGTTCTGGGCAACGGGGCCCTGCCTTGCTTCTGCGACGCCTTGCAATTTGTTCACCTGCCGCCTCCGGGCGCGGATACCGACGCCCTGCGGGAGAGGGAGCACCCCGCCTTCCGGCGCTTGGCCTTCGAGGAGTTGCTTGCGCACCGCATGGCGCTGATGCAGGTGCGCGCAAAAATGCGGGCCCGCAAGGGGCTGTCGCTACGGGGCGACGAGGCGGCGATACGGCGCTTCGTCGCCAGCCTGCCGTTCGCGCTTACCCCGGCGCAGCAGCGGGTCATCGGCGAAATACGGCAGGATCTCCAGCGCGAAGTGCCCATGATGCGCCTCCTGCAGGGCGATGTGGGCTCGGGGAAGACGGCCGTGGCCGCCGTGGCCGCCCTGGAGGCGGCAAGCAGCGGCCGCCAGGCGTGCGTGATGGTCCCTACCGAATTGTTGGCCGCCCAGCATTACGAACGTTTCTCCCAGTGGTTTGGCGAGCTCGGCATACCGGTGCTGTTGTTGACCGGCAGACTGACGCGCGCGCGCAGAAAATCCCTGCTGGGGCGGTTGCGGGACGGGGGCTCGACATTGATCGTCGGCACCCACGCCCTGCTTCAGGAGGAGGTGGCCATTCCCGACCTGGGCCTGGCGATCATTGACGAGCAACACCGCTTCGGCGTGTATCAGCGGTTGAACCTCCTTAACAAGGGAGCCGAGGACACCCGTCACCCCCATCAGCTGGTGATGACGGCCACCCCTATACCGAGGACATTCTCCATGGCGATTTACGCGGACCTGGATCTCTCTGTCATCGATCAAATGCCCCCGGGAAGACAGCCGGCGAACACTGCGGTTGTCTCCTGCCGCCGGCGCGAAGAACTGGCGCTCAGGATTGCCGCCGCCTGCAACCGCGGCCGCCAGGCGTATTGGATCTGCAGCTTGATCGAGGAAACGGAGAAAATCGGGAAGCAGTCCGCCATCCGCACCCACGAGTATCTCGCACAGAGTCTGCCCGGACTGCGGATCGGATTGATCCACGGTCGCATGAGACCCGCGGAAAAGGATGCCGTCATGCAGGAATTCATGAACGGCGGCCTGCAAGTGTTGGTTGCCACCACCGTGATAGAGGTCGGTATTGACGTGCCCAACGCCAGTTTGATGATCGTCGAAAATTCCGAGCGTCTCGGCCTGGCGCAACTGCACCAGTTACGCGGACGCATCGGCAGGGGAAGCACGCGCGGAGACTGTATCCTGCTCTACGAACCGCCCCTGAGCCAGGTTGCCCGGGAGCGCCTGATGACCATGCGCGACACGCAGGACGGCTTCAAGATCGCCGAATGCGACCTGCGGCTGCGCGGCCCGGGAGAGCTGTTGGGCACACGTCAGAAGGGGTTGCCGCAAATGCGCATTGCCGACCTCTACCGCGACCGGATGTTGCTGCCGGAGGTTCGGGCGGCTGCCAGAGACTTGCTGGAGGAGCACCCCGAACGCATTCCTCCGCTGCTCTACAGGTGGCAGGGGGGGCGGCCGGAATATGGCAGCGCGTGAACCGGAAGCCGGCAGGTCTCGGCAAGAGGCGCCGCGCGCTTGTCAAGAGGAGGCGCGGCTCGCCGCCCGCGGAAGTCCGCGATATCCTGGGGCACACCGGTTCCCTTACCCAATTGGCGGGGCGGCGCTGCCCGGAACGGCTGCGGATCGAGATCAAGCGCCAGGGTTGGGCGCCCCTGCTCTGCGATGAACGCAGGGCGCTGCGCCTGCGCCCGGGACAGTGGGGGTGGATCCGGGAAGTGTTGTTCCGTTGCCGGGACAGGCCGTGGTTCTACGGGCGCAGCGTCATGACGGGGAATACTCTGCGTCGAATCCGCTACCGCTTGCGCAGACTGGGCGCGCGGCCGTTGGGGGCGCTGCTTTTCTCCATGCCCGGGGTGGCCAGGGAAGAATTGCAGGCGCGCCGGCTAGGCCGCAAGGCGCCGCTCTACGGGCTGGCCGCCGCGGACTGTCAGGGCGCCGCGCGGCGGCTGTGGATGCGCCGTTCCCGCTTTCGCATAGGCGGCCGGCCGCTGCTGATTACCGAGGTGATCCTGCCCGGTTTTTGCCGCAACAAAGGCGGAGGTGCGCCAAAGTGAACACGGCAATCGGGGGCGCCCCACGCAAGGGCTTGCCGAGACGCGCCGTCCGTTATGCCCTCCTGATCCGCCTGCACCGTCCCATCGGCATATTTCTCCTGCTATGGCCTGCCCTGTGGGCGTTGTGGGCGGGCGCCGGCGGCATGCCTCCCCCCGTGTTGGTGGCAGTTTTCGTATGCGGTTGCGTGCTGATGCGCTCGGCCGGGTGCGTGATTAACGATTGTCTGGACCTGCGCTTCGACCGACAGGTCGCGCGCACGAAAGGGCGCCCCCTGGCCTGCGGCCTGGTCAGCCTTCGGGAGGCGCGCGCCGTATTCGGGACGCTGGTCCTGCTCTCGGCCCTGCTGGCGCTGACCTTGAGCCCGCCGACGATCCTGCTGGCCGTGGCGGCCCTGTTCCTGGCCTGCACTTACCCGTTAATGAAGCGCTGCTTTCGCGCCCCCCAACTTTACCTGGGGTTGGCCTTCAGTTGGTCTATCCCCATGGCATATGCGGAGATTACCCATTCCATACCGCCAGCCGCCGGGTTGCTTTTCCTGGCAAATCTTTGCTGGACGGTGGGCTACGATACCCTGTATGCCATGGCGGACCGGGAAGACGATTCCCGGATCGGCCTGCATTCTACGGCATTGCTTTTCGGCAGGCAGGACCGGATCATGGTCGCTGCCTTGCAGGGCGCGGCCTTGATTTTGTTAGCGGCGCTGGGGCTGTCGCAGGGGTATCGCCCGGTCTTTTATTTTTGTCTTGCGCTCGCGGCTTTGCTTGCGCTTTACCAGCAATACCTCGTTCGCGAGCGCCGCCCCGCTATGTGCATCCGTGCTTTCGCCAATAACGGATGGCTGGGGGCCGTGGTCTTTTGCGGCTTTTTGGCGAACTCCTGGCCCCTGCCGTCCAATTAATGCGGTTGGGCTTTGCGGAGCCCCGAGAGGGATTCGAACCCTCAACTGATGATTACAAATCATCGGTTATGGCCGTTTAACTATCGGGGCCTGACCATGAAGGCAACAGGGGACGTCCCCCTTCCGATAACCGTTGCGACGGCCCCTACGGCACCTCCGTTGCGTCGCATTCTATCACGGTCTCTTCTCCTCGCGAGAGGGGGGCGCCAGACAGGAAGCCGCTGTCCGACCTTGCTTTCTCTCCGAACCGGGCGTACACCCAGGTAGCCGGCTGTTTGCCCCCGTAGGGCACTATGATCGGCCGATATCCCTGTTCTCTTAACTCTTCGAGCCTCCGTTCCACCTCGGAACGGTCGGAGAAGACTCCCAGCGACAGGGCATTTTTGAGGTTGCCCCTCCGAATCAGCCGGTAGTTGCCGATCCCCTTTTCCTTCAAATCGTCTATGGTCTCGGCAAGTGCGGCGAGCGATTTCCGGGGGGCCATATAGATCCAATAGTACGGGCGCTCCTTCGGTTTTTCCACGTGTCGCCGGTTGCGTACGTCGCGTTCGTTGAGCCAGGTTTGCAGTCGGTTCGCCCTGGATTCTTCGAAGAAAGGGCCGAAACTGAGACAGGCGTCCTCTCCTCCCTCCGGGGCATTGCGCCATTCGGCGGGCCACTCCGGAGGACGCTCGTCCGCAACCGCTACGGATTCATCCAGGTCGGGCCCGGACCTGGGGGAGTCTTCGGCGCGCTCCGGCGCGGCCGCTCCCTCCGGCAAACCATTCGCCGCCAGGGAGGGAGGCGGAAGCGGCAACTCCGAGAGCAGAAGCAGTTTCTCCGGAGGCTGTTCCACCGCCAATCCATGGACCGCGTTGAGCTCGTCCTGGAGGAGGACGTTGCGGTACGACCAGCCGAAAAACACCGCGTTCCCCAGAAGCAGGATGACGAAAAACCACTTCACTGGCCAAGCCCGGCAAAATATGCCAGTCCCTCCAGAACCAATCCCGGAGCATGCATACTCCCCGCTCCGACCAGGCCGGCCAGTTCCGCGGCGTCTCCGCCGTCGAACAGGATACGGATGTCTTCCCCGTAACGTGCCCTGACTTCGGCAACGATGTATCGCAGCGCCCCCACGATCATGTAGCAGTTCCCGAAGCGCACCGCTTCGTCCGTATCCCGCCCCAGGCTCAGAGCCCAATCGGGTCCGGAAAATCGCACGTTGCGCAGTTGCGCCGTCCCCCGGGTAAGCGCTTCGCATAACAGCCTCTTCCCGGGAAGGATAACTCCCCCCGCGTGGTTTCCCTCCCGGTCCAGCACGTCCACGGTGATCGCGGTGCCGCAATCAATCAGGCAGAGCGGCTGGCGATACCTGGCCCAGGCGCCTGCCATCGCCAGCCACCGGTCGATCCCCAAAAGTTCCTTCCTGCGATAACCGTTGCTTATCCCGCCCAGCCGGTCGGAGACCTTCGGGTATTGCGGAGCGAGATTCCACCGCTGCCGGGTCCATCGCTCCAGGGCCCGGCCCACCCCCGCTCCTCCTACGTTGGCGGCGTACACGGCTTCCGGCCGCCGCTCGCGAGCCCAAGCGGAGGAAAAGGCTTCTTGCGGGCGTCGCTTTTGGTAGCGCAGGGAACGGATCTCGCTTCCCTGCCGGGCGTCGCCGCCGTGCATAACCCATTTGATCCGACTGTTCCCGATATCGATCAATAATTTCAATGCCGGTTCCGTTGTACTGCCGCCGCCCGGGGCAGCTTCCCTATTCGTCGTTTGCTTGCCGAAGACCGGGCGGTTCCCCGGCTCCAAGGCGGCTTAACATGGCAATATGGATGTTCATGCCGCCGCCGCGGCGCCCCGGACATCCTTGCGGAATCGGCCATGCGATGCCTCCTGCATCAGGGGCAACAACGCATTCAACACGGTCGCGGCGATGCGATTCCTGGACAAGGGGCGACTGGCGGCCGCCCGCAGGTCCGTATATGGCCGGTCAACCTCTTCCGGCAGTCCGGCGGGGAGCGAGACGTTGAGCCCGACACCCAGCACGACCCGGCAGGATTTATCCGCGCCCCTTCGTGCCTCCACCAGGATCCCGCCCAGTTTGCGATTGCGATAGAGCAGGTCATTCGGCCATTTCGATTCGATTCCCCGCGCCCCCAGGGGACGCAAGGCGCGGACGATATGGTCGGAGGCGGTCATCGCCAGTGCGGAGAAGTGCCTGGGGTAATCTTTCAGGGTCCAGCCAATCGAGAGGTAAAGCCCCGACGCCAGAGGAGAAACCCAGCGGTTCTTGCCTCTCCCCCGCCCCTGCGTCTGCCCCTCGGCAATAACCGCCAGCCGGTGGGCGCTGCGCGGTTTCTGCCGCAAAATATATCCGTTCGTGGAAGGGATGAGGAAATGGAGCTCCAGGCGCCGCGCCAACTGTCGGGCGCCGGTCTCCATCCCGGCCAGTATTCTTCTCTTTTCCAGCAATTCCAGCGGCGCGCTCAGGCGGTAGCCTTTCCCGCGTACCGCCACGATCTCGACACCGCAGTCGCTCAGGCAACGGAGGCGGCGCCGTACGGAAGAGCGGCTCAAGCCCAGCGCCGCCTGCAATTCCAGGGAGGAATGACAAGCGCCATCGGTCAGCAAGGCGAGCAAATCCCGCGAACGATTGCCAAGGCGAGGATACGGCATGGTCGCGGCTCTGCGCCCGGTCGGCATCTTTACGCCCCGGGCGAAGACGGCGCGATACTCCGCGGCACCGGGTATCCCGCTCCGGGATACACAGGCATGCGCTCAGGGTTTCTTCTTCTCGGACTGGCCGGTGATGCTGGCGGATATCGTCTGATCGTCTATGAAATTCTCCAAGGTCATGTCTTCCACTACATCCTCTCCGAAAGGTTCGCTGGGGGGCTTTATGTCGCCGGGGGTTACCGGAGCGGGCTGCCTGGCGGGCGTCGCGATTTTCGTCATCTCCGCATCGCCGGCGATCAAGGTCTGGTCGGCGTCGGACATTCCCGGCATAAGGAACTTGAACCCGTATTGGTAGAGCTGAATGGAATCGCCATGCTTGAGTTTCACCGCGGCGGTGACCTTCTGCCCGTTCACGAAGGTGCCGTTCACGCTCCCCTGGTCTTTGATCCAATACCCGTAATCCTTGTATTCGATCATGGCGTGGGAGCGTCCCACGGTGGGTTCCGGCACCACGATATAGCTGACTTTTCGGTCTTTTCCAGGTATCCGTCCGATCATTGTCGGCCGCCGCGTCTGCAGGGAATGCTTCTTCTTCTGGGTGACCTGATCGATGTCCTCAAGATAGGCGGCTTCTTCCGCGGCGCCTCTGCCCCCGGCTGCCCCCCGATGTCTCAGCAACAGGAAGGCAACGACCCCCACGACGACAATTGCCGCTACCGCGACGATCAACATCAGGTTCGATTCCAACTTCGTAATCCTACAAGCAATACGGGGGCCGACGACCCTTGCCTGCCGCCCGGTTCAGGTACGGTTCAGGCAGGCCGGCGACCACGCACATCGCGCATAACCTGCGGGTCTTGCGCCCCATTATAGCATCCCCCCGCCGACCCCCGCCGGGGGAACGCCGCAAAATGGCGGTTGCCGCTCCGGCCGGGGAGGGCGGTGCCTCCCTCCGCTCTCCGCCGTTGGCGGTCGGATATTCCTTTTTACTTCTATAAGCCAGCATAACCGGGTATAATTTACCATATTCGGGTTCCTGGCCGTTTATCAAGAGTGAGATTTTTAGCTCCGAAAAATTCAGGCGCCGTCAAACTCCAGATAGGGAAAGATACTCTTCAGTTTCAATCTCTGGAGGCCTTCGCTTTTGCCCTGGAAGGTCGGGTGTCGGTGCCCATGGAGCGGTTCTCGCAATTCGCCGGACTGTCCGTCAGCGCTTTGCGGCAGGAATCGGTCCTCACCAAGAAAATGGAGACCAGGATCGTCCGGTTGTTCAACAACTCCTCCCCCAAGGCGGAATTGGGCGCGATAGAGGATTTCTTCAGCCTCATTCCCATCGCCAGCTTCTCGAAAGATTACGGATGGCGCTCCATCATGGCGGCTTTACAAAAAGCGGACGCGGGAAGCACCCCGACGATAAAGGATTTCCGCCATACCGCCCTCGTTAAATACATGCAATATCTGGCAACCCGCCAGCAAATCCTCAAGGAGTTCCGCGCTTTGAAAAAGCGCGGCAAGCAGCTGCCCCAGGGGATCGATCTCTTAGCGCGCGAGGGTCCTGTCGCGCAAGAACCGGCGGAACAAGAACGGGCGGAAAATAGAGGATTCGAGCGGCTCCCTAAAGGAGAACCGATCTCCCTCGAAATAGAAGAAGGCCAGGAGGTCAATATGATCCTATCCAAGCACAAGTGCAGGATCGTCATGGATCGGCAACCGAAGTTTGTCGGCCTCAGCGCCGAACCCATCCTGCTTGAGCCGGGACGCACGGCGATCGGCAGAGACACGACCAACGACATCGTTGCGGACAATTCCTGCAGGGATATATCCCGGTTGCATCTGGTGGTGGAATACCGCCCCCGGAAAAACATTCAACTCACCGATCTGTCCTCGCACGGAACTTACCTGCCGACGTTTTTCCTGGAAAAAGCCCATCATTGACGGGTCAGCCGGATTTGGCTGGCGAAATTCGCGCCGCCAGGGCCTGAGCCCGCCGCCGCGATGGCTCCAATTATTATTTTCCGAAAAGGCCCTTAATCCAGCCGAGAAAACTGTCGGCGTCGGCCCCCCCGCCGCCGCCAGACCGTCGCCCCGGCCGCGGCGCGCGGCGCCGGGCCGCCGCCGCTTTGGCGCCTACCGACCCGCTGCGCGGCGCTTGTTCCGCTTCTTTAGGGGCGGCGCCGGAACCGCCCTGCAACAGGGTCTGGACCCGATTCGCGGCATCGCTTCCCAGCTTTTCCCCGGTCTGGCGGACAAGATATGCGTCTTCGTAGCCTTTGCGCTTCAGGTCCCGTATGATTTCTTTGATCGCTTTGTCTTTCGCTTTCTTTTGCAGCGCAACATACAGCGTATCAATCAGCACCGAAGACCATGCAGTGGATTGCGTACTGGTATTATCGGTTTCCTGAGCCATACATCTCGACCTTCCCGCTATGTCCCCGGCCTTGTCTGGCGCCGGGCGCGCCCGCATACGCCGCGGGCGCTACCCATAACGTTCCATATGATAAACTGAATTCGGCGAACGAAAAGAAGCATAATAACAGTTTTTAGCGTACAGAGAACGGAACCAGCGCATGATCGATCCCAACGAGATTGAAAAGATGGCCTCGGAATGTCGGCGCCTCTCGCCGCAAGCGGTCTTGGAACTGGCCTTGAGCCGTTGCGACAAGATCGCTATCGCCTTCAGCGGCGCGGAAGACGTAGCGTTAATTGATATGGCCGTCAGGGCCGACCCGCAGGTCAGCGTATTCTCGCTGGATACGGGTCGCCTGCACCCCAAGACCTACCGGTTCCTGGAGAAAGTGCGGGATCATTACAGTATCCGTATAGAGCTTCTCTTTCCCGATGCGGCGCAGCTGGAAAATATGACCAGGGAAAAAGGCCTGTTCAGCTTTTACCGGGATGGGCACAAGGAGTGTTGCGGCATACGCAAGGTCGCCCCTCTAAAGCGGAAGCTGGCTACGCTGGACGCCTGGATCACTGGCCAGCGACAGGATCAGAGCCCTGAAACCCGCACCGGCATTTCCGTCGTGGAGAGAGACGCCGCCTTTTCCTCGGCGGAGCGCCCCCTGATCAAATTCAATCCCCTGGCCGAGTGGACGTCCGCGCAGGTATGGCAATATATCAGGGAGAACGATATCCCCTATAACGAGCTGCACGAGCAAGGATATGTCAGTATCGGATGCGAGCCGTGCACCCGGCCGGTGTTGCCTTATCAGCACGAGCGAGAAGGCCGTTGGTGGTGGGAATCCAGGGAATTGAAGGAATGCGGCCTGCATCAAGGGAATGCGGAGGCGGGGGAGCGATAGCGGGAAGCCCCTAAATGTAGGGCAGCTCGCAGGAGGAGAACAGCTCGTCGAGATCCTCCTTGCCGCGGGAAGCGCAGGCCTTGTCCACCACCTCCCGGGTCAAGTGGGGGGCGAACAGGGAAATGAAATCGTACATGTATTGCCGCAGATACGTCCCCCTGCGAAAACCGATCTTGGTAACGCTGGGCGGGAACAGCGCGCTGACGTCGAGGGAGCGCAATTCGCCGTCGGTTTTCGGGTCGTATGCCATGCGGGCGATGATGCCTACGCCCAACCCCAGCTTGACGTAGGTCTTTATGACATCGGCGTCGGTGGCGGTAAACACCACGTTCGGCGCCAGCCGCGCCCGCCGAAAGGCGGCGTTCAGTTGCGACCCGCCCGTAAACCCGAATACGTAGGTGATGAGCGGATGCTTCGCGATCTCCCGCAGGCTTAGTTTGCCCACCCGGGTCAGGGGATGGCGAAGCGGCACGACGATGCTGCGGTTCCAGCGATAACAGGGCATCATGATCAGCTTGTCGAATAACTCCAGCGCCTCGGTCGCGATGGCAAAGTCCACCTTTTCTTCGGACGCCAGCCTTGCGATCTGCATGGGCGTGCCCTGGTGCAGGTGCAACGAGACCTTGGGATAACGGCGGATAAAACTCTTGATCGCCGCCGGCAGTCGGTACCTTGCCTGGGTATGGGTGGTCGCCACCGACAGGCTCCCGGAGGTCTCGTTCTTGCTTTCTCCAGCGATGCGGTGAAGGTTCTCCGTCTGGAGCAGGATTTCCTCGATACATTCCAGCAGCTTTTTCCCTACCGGGGTAACGGCAGTCATGCGTTTCCCGTTACGCTCGAAAAAACGCACTCCCAGTTCATCCTCCAGGAGGCGGAGCTGCCTGCTGACGCTAGGCTGGGAGGCAAACAATCGCTTGGCGGCGGCCGATATATTCAAGCCATGGCGGGCGATCGTGTGCGCATATCTCAGTTGCTGCAATTTCATTATTCAAAAAAAGCATAAATTATCCATATATTATACTATTTTATTGCAAAAGGGGGCAGTACACTGGTTGCGCGCCCCGGACTCCGGCCAGACGAAAAAAGGCGGGAGCCGTTCGTTTGTCAGGCAATTCGACCTTGAACCAATGGAATTCAGCCACATACTCGCGGGCTTTGCGGTCGGCTACATCATCGGCCTGACCGGCGTAGGCGGAGGCTCGCTGATGACCCCCCTGTTGATATTGGGGTTTGGGGTAAAGCCGATCGTCGCGGTGGGTACCGATCTGCTGTACGCGGCGGTTACCAAAAGCGGGGGAGTTTGGATCCACCACCGTCTCGGCAATATTCGTTGGCGCATCGTGCTGTTAGCCGCATCCGGCAGCGTTCCCGGCAGCCTGCTCGCCGTGCTGGCGATCAAACATCTGTATGTTCACGGCGGCGATTACGAACCGGTCATCACCTTCGCCCTGGGGCTCGCCCTGTTGCTGACCGCTCTGGTGATCCTGTGCAAAGACCGATTGCAGCGCATCGGCCGGGACCGCCCGCCCCCCTCTGCCCTCCGCGTGCTGCGAGGGAACCGGGGGGGCGCCGCTGCTACTGCCACCGTCTTTGGCGGTTTTTTCCTCGGCATATTGGTAACCCTCTCTTCCATCGGCGCGGGGGCCCTGGGAACCGCTGCCCTGATGCTCCTGTACCCGCGTCTGAAAGGCACGCATGTCGTAGGAACCGACTTGGCGCATGCCGTCCCGATAACGGCCATTGCCGGATTGGGGCACCTGTATTTGGGCACGGTGGACTGGGTTTTGCTCGGCAGCCTGCTGGCAGGCTCCCTGCCGGGGATCTTCCTGGGCAGCCATTCCGGCCCCCTGCTCCCGGAAAAGGCCATCCGCATGCTGCTGGCGGGGATGATGATTCTGGTGGGATTGCGGGTGGTGCTTTAGCGCGCTGCCGCCGCTCTCGGCCGCTGGCGCCGCGCCGTGCCCTGGGATACGATCCGCGCCCCGGTCCCGCAAAGACCCGTTTCCCATATGCAGCCGAGGGAGGAATCATGTCGCATCGTTACCCGTATTTTCTGACCGTCCTGCTGGGGGCGGCTCTCTGTGCCGCCTGGGCGGCGCCCTCGCGGGGGCACGGCGGCGCGCAATCCTCCAGCGTCGCGCCCATGCTGAAGCAGGCCACGCCCGGTGTCGTCAACATCGCGACCGAGGGCAGAATCCAGCAGCGCGGCCGCATCCTGGTGGACCCCTACTCACGCCGGTTCTTCAACATTCCGGCCCCGGAGAGGAAGTTCCAAAGCCTGGGATCCGGCGTCATCGTAGATGCGGCGCGGGGACTGGTGCTGACCAACAACCACGTGATCGCCAATGCCGATCAGATCACCGTAACCTTGCTCGACGGGCGCACCCTGGAAGGAGAAATCGTAGGCGCCGATCCCGGTACCGATGTGGCGGTGGTCCGCATTGCGGGGGACGGCCTGGTGGAGTTGCCGCGGGCCGACGCGGATCAACTGCGGATCGGAGACTTCGTGGTGGCGATCGGCAACCCCTTTGGCCTGGGGCACTCGGCCACCCACGGCATGGTGAGCGCCTTGTACCGCAGCGGCCTGAACCTGTTGAACTACGAGAACTTCATCCAGACGGATGCCCCGATCAACTTGGGCAACTCCGGCGGCGCGCTGGTGAACTTGCAGGGGGAACTGGTAGGGATCAATACGGCGATCTTCTCCAACCAGGAGCGCGGCGGCAGCGTCGGCATCGGCTTTGCCATCCCCATAGACCAGGCCATGCAGGTCATGGAGCAGATCTTGAAGTACGGCAAAGTCCGGCGGGGCTACCTCGGCGTGCGGGCGCAGGACCTCAGTCCGCAACTGGCCGAGGCATTCGGCCTGCAAAAGGAACGGGGCCCGGTCGTCACCGAAGTGTTCCCGGGCTCCCCGGCGGCGGAGGCCGGCCTGCAGCTGAGAGACATCATTCTTGAGATTAACGGCAAGGCGGTGGAGAACAGCGGCGACCTGCGCAACGCGGTGGGCCTGATGCAGCCCGGGGAGGCGGCGGACTTCCGCATTCTGCGCGACGGCAGCGCCCGCAACCTGCAAGTGCGGGTACGCGCCCTGGAAGCGAGCCCCGGCGAACGGCGCGCGCGGGCGGAGACGCCCCGGGCGCGGAACCGGCTGTTATCCGGGGTGGTCGTGGGCGATGACAAAGCCGGAGTGCGCCTGACCCGCGTGGAGCGGGGCACCCCCGCCTGGAGCGGCGGCCTGCGCCCGGGCGATGTCATCCTAGCCGTTAACCAACGGCCCGTGCGCAACGTGGACGAATTCCTGCGCGCCGTGGACCGGCAACCGACCCTGCTGCTGCGAGTGTCGCGGGGCAATACGACCCTGTTTCTCTTCATCCGGTAGGCGGTCGCGGACAACCGGGCCGCAGCGCCGCAAGCCGTTACGCAATCGAGGGGAAGAAAAGCGCTTCTTACGCATCACTCCCCGATTGCGTAACGGCCCCCGCCCCGCCTGGCCGGGATTGACTGGCGGGGGGCGGCTGGCGCATATTCGCCCCTGAACCCCTGCCTGGGTCCCCGTACAACCGCGAAGGAGCGCAACATGAGCAAGGAAAGCAAAATGGAACCGCTGGAAAAGACCTGGATTCTGGAACTCGTCGGGACCGCGATGCTCGCTGCCCTGCTGGCACTTTGGGGGTGGACTGCCAACAAGGTGGTGCAAGTCGGCGAGAGCGTCGTCGAGGTCAAGGCGGAACTCCAACAAGAGATCGGCGAGGTGAGGGTGGAGATCGGCGGGGTGAGGGTGGAGATCGCCGAAGTGAAGGCGGAACTCCAACAAGAGATCGCCGGGGTCAAGGTGGAACTCCAACAAGAGATCGGCGAGGTGAAGGCGGAGCTCGGCAAGGAGATCGCCGCAAACGGCGAGAAGATCGCCGCGGTGGACGCCAAGCTC
>JAPPPX010000194.1 GCA_028817305.1 Gammaproteobacteria bacterium
CTGGTCGCCCTGGAGGAAATGCAGCGCGACGACAGCGAGCTCCGCCCGCTGGCCAATCGTCTCACCGACGCCATCCGGGCATGGCGGCGGGACGCCTGAGCGGAATCCTGAGCGCGCCGCCGCCCGTGCGCCATCGTTCCCCGCCGCCGCCATGACGCTGGACCTGCGCCGTTGCCGCGAGCATCTGCAGAACTTCCGGTTCACCGAGTTGTTCGTGCAGGAATTAGGCTGGAATCACCCTGAGCGTCTGGGCGGGCATCTGGACCCGCAAACTCTGCCGCCAACCGACGGCGCCGCTTTTTCCTACCGCCATGTCTCCGAGTTGGGCGGCGTAGTCGTGCTGCTCATGGAATGCGGCGGCGACGGCATCCCGGGCAGCGCCCTGCGCGGCAAGATTCACCGCCAGGTGGAGAAACGCCACCGCGAGCACCTGCTGATCTTCGCGGACCGCGCCCGCACGCAATGCCTGTGGTCCTGGCTTAAGCGCGGCGCAGGCAGCCCCGCGCCGCGCAGCCACTCTTTCTTCAAGGGTCAGTCCGGCGACCTCTTCATCGCCAAGCTGAGCCGCCTGTTCTTCGACATCTCCGACTTCGACCGCTCGGGCGGCGTCTCCGTAAGCGAGGTGGCCCGGCGCCTGCAAGACGCGCTGGACGTGCGGAGCGTCACCAAGCGCTTCTACGGCGAGTTCCAGCAACGCCACGACGCCTTCCTGCAGCACATCGAAGGCATTGACGACGAACGCGACCGCAAATGGTACGCCTCCGTCCTGCTCAACCGCCTGATGTTCGTCTGGTTCCTGCAAAAAAAGGGCTTCGTCAACCGGCAGGACTTCCGCTACCTGCAAACCCGGCTGCAACAGAGCCAAGCCCGCGGCCCGGACCGCTACTACCGCGAATTCCTGCAACTGCTGTTCTTCGAGGGCTTCGCCAAGCCCGCGCCCAAGCGCAGCGCCGAGGCCCGGCGGCTGCTGGGCGACATCCGCTACCTGGACGGCGGCCTGTTCGTCCCCCATCCCATCGAGCAGCGCTGGCCGCGGATCCGCATCCCCGACCGCGCCTTCGCGGAACTCTACCGGCTTTTCGACGGCTACTCCTGGCACCTGGACGACACCCCCGGCGGCGCCGACAACGAGATCAATCCCGACGTGCTCGGCTACATCTTCGAGAAGTACATCAATCAAAAGGCATTCGGCGCCTACTACACCCGCACCGAGATCACCGAGCACCTGTGCGAGCACACCGTCCACCGCCTGATCCTGGAGCGGGTCAACGCGGAGCGGGCGGGCGTCCCCGCGCTCGGCGTCGCCGCCGCCCAGCCCTTCGACAGCGTGCCGGAAATGCTCATGCGCATGGACGCCGATCTCTGCCGCCGCCTGGTCCTGGACGGCCGCATCCTGCAGCGCCTCGCCATCCTCGACCCCGCCTGCGGTTCCGGCGCCTTCCTGGTCGCCGCCATGAAGGCGCTCATAGACATATACGCCGCCGTCATCGGGCGCATCGAAGTCCTGAACGACACCACGTTGAACGCATGGCTGGCTCGATTCCGCGCGGCGCATCCCAGCATTCCCTACGGCATCAAGAAACGCATCGTCACCCACAACCTGTTCGGCGTGGACCTCATGGAGGAGGCCGGCGAGATCTGCAAGCTGCGCCTGTTCCTGACGCTGGTCGCCTCCGCCGCCAAAGAACAAGAGCTGGAGCCGCTGCCCAACATAGACTTCAACATCATGCCCGGCAACTCCCTGGTCGGCTTGCTGCGCGTGGCGGAAGAAGAGTTCGCCGACAGGCAAGGCCACCTGTTCCGCAAGTCCTACCGCGAGGCGGTGGCGGAATACGAACGCGAAGTGCAGACCTACCGCGCCACCGCCGACTACTCCGAAGACCTGCGCGTCCTGCGCGACCGCATCGAGGAGTTGCGTTGCGAAACCGCCGAAGTGCTGGACGACATCCTGCTGGACAAATTCGTGCTGCAAGAAAAAGATCGGCAAGGGCGCCCGAAAAAGATCCAGTACGAACAAGCCGCCTGGAACAAGGCTGCCGGCAAACCCGGCAAGCCGAAGAAGCGCACCCTGACGCGGGACGACATCGCCGCCCTCAAGCCCTTTCACTGGGGCTTCGTGTTTAACGAAGTGCTGAATGCGCGCGGCGGCTTCGACATCATCCTCACCAACCCGCCGTGGGAGACCTTCAAGCCCAACGGCAAGGAATTCTTCGAGCGGAATTCGGAACTTGTCAGCAAGAAAAAGGTAAGTATCAAGCAATTCGAGAAGCGGCGC
>JAPPPX010000006.1 GCA_028817305.1 Gammaproteobacteria bacterium
ATCCCGCATAGAAAGCGCGCGCCTCGCGCTCCTTTGCAGAAATATCCCTTGAAGGAAGGGGCGGGCCGTCCGGCTCTGCAATGTGCGCGTTCCGCGCTCTTTTTGCGCGGGATTCCGGCTTTCGCCGGAATGACAAGAGGGGAGGCCGGAATGACAGAAAAAAGCAGGAATGGCCGATGTTTGCCATGCCAGTGGGAAGTTTTTTCGCGCGGCTCTAGATTTTCAGGGTTTTTGCACAGACTGTTGCGCCGGAATGACACGGAGGCGAGCCGCCCTCCCTTTCAGCAAAGCTCCCACCAGCCTGCCGCAAACACTGCTCGAGCCTGCCGCTCAGACGGCCGGCGCCGGTTGCGGCGGCGGCTCCCGGATCGCCCAATGCAGCACCGCCGCCAACAGCCCCAGCATGGCGCTCAACTGCCACATCGGCCCGTAGTCCCCCAGCCGGTCGTACAGCAGCCCCCCCAGCCAGGCGCCCAGAAAAGAACCCAGTTGATGCGCCAGGAATACGCCGCCGTAGAGCAGGGAAAGATAGGGAGTGCCGCAGAGGTCCGCCACCAGGCCGCTGGTCAGCGGCACGGTGCCCAGCCAGAGCAGGCCGATGCAGGCGCTGAACAGCAGCAGGCGCAACGGCGTCGGAGGCGCCAGCAAAAAGCACAGGATCACCAGCGAACGCAAGGCGTACAGCCAGGTCAGGAGCATGCGCTTGGAGCAAGAAGCGCCCAGCCAGCCGCAGGCCAGGGTGCCGAAAATATTGAACAAACCGATCAGGGACAGCGCCCAATGCCCCCAGTGCGGCGCCAATCCATGCCCGACGACGTGGCTGGGCAAATACGTGGCGATGAACACCACCTGCCAGCCGCAAACAAAAAAGCCCGCGCTCAGAAGCCAGTAATCGCGGCTGCCGAACGCGACCGCGAGGACGGGGCGCAGCGGCGGCGGCGCGACCGCGCCGCCGCCCGGCGCCCGCAAGCCGGCGGCCGCCGGGATCGTCAGGGCCGCCAGGGCCGCCAACGCCAGCAAGGCGGCGCCCCAGCCCCAGGCGGCCAGCCAGCCGCCGACCAGCGGCGTCAGCGCAAAATGGCCGAAGGAGCCGGCGGCGGTAGTAAGGCCCAGCGCCTGCGAGCGCCAACGGGGCGGCGCCGCGCGCCCCACGGCGCCCAGCGCCACCGAAAAGCCGCAGCCGGACAAACCCAGCCCCACCAGCGCCTGGCTGCCGATCACCACCGCCGGGGAATGCAGTCCGAAGGCCATGAGCACTAAACCCAGGGCATAGACCAGCCCGCCGCCGGCGGCGACGCGAGCCGCGCCCCAGCGGTCGGCCACGCCCCCGAACAGCGGCGAAAGCAACCCCCACAACAGATTCTGCAGGGCAATGGCGAGCCCGAACCAATGCGCCCCGCCGCCGCCGTGGGCCGCGGAAAAGGCCGGCAGGAACAAGCCGAAACACTGGCGTATGCCGAAGGCCAGCAGCGTCAGCAGGCTGCAACAGAACAGCACGACCAGGAAGCGCCGGTGCGGCGCAACCGCCTGCCAAACAGCGCTCACGGCAGAACCGGAACCGACAGCAAGATACACCTCCCGCCGCGTCTCGCGGCACGACCCCCGTTGCCCTGGCGCGGCGCGCCCGGCGGCGGCAGGGAATATTGCAGATATACTGCATAGGCAAGATGCCTGGCAAGGAACGCACGCCGCCCGCGACCGGCGAGGGACTGCGCCTGCCGGCCGCGCTGGCGCAACTCGAGGGCGAAGTGCTGGCCTGCCGGCGCTGCCCGCGGCTGGTCGCATGGCGGCGGCAGGCGGGCCGGCGGCGGCCGCTGGAGCCGTACTGGAGCCTGCCGGTGCCCGGTTTCGGCGACCCGCGCCCGCGGCTGCTGATCGTCGGCCTCGCCCCCGGCGCCCACGGCTCGAACCGCACCGGCCGCGCGTTCACCGGCGACCGCTCCGGCATATGGCTGTACCGGTCGTTGCACAAGGCGGGCTTCGCCAGCCGCCCGGACTCCAGCGCCCGCGGCGACGGCCTGCGCCTGCGCCAGGCGTGGATCACCGCTGCGGTACGCTGCGCCCCGCCGCAAAACCGCCCCACGCCGCAGGAGCGGCGCAACTGCGCGCCCTTCCTGGCCAGGGAGCTGTCCCTGCTGCTGGGCCACATACGGGTGGCGGTGGCGCTGGGAGGTTTCGCCTGGCACCAACTCCTGCGCTCGCTGGCCGACTGCGGCCTGCCGCCGCCGCGGCCGCGCCCGCCCTTTCGCCACGGCGCCGAATTATGCCTGGAGGCCGGGCCCGCGAAGACGGGCGCCCGGACGCTGACGCTGCTGGGCTGCTACCACCCCAGCCAACAGAACACTTTTACCGGCCTCCTGAGCCAAGAGATGTTCGACGCAGTCTGGACGCAGGCGCGGACCCTGCTGGAGCGGCCATATTGAAGCAGCCTGGAACGGACGCCGGCAGCGCCGACGCCGGACACCGGCTGGCGCGCTGGGCCACCTACGCCTCGGTAAGCGTCGCCCTGCTGTTGCTGATCGTAAAATTCGCCGCCTGGCGACTGACGGACTCGATCAGCCTGCTTGCCAGCCTGATAGACTCGGCGCTGGACAGCACCGCCTCGCTGATCACCCTGTTCGCGGTACGCCACGCCCTGACCCCGCCCGACTCGGAGCACCGCTTCGGCCACGGCAAGGCGGAGCCCCTGGCCGCCCTGGGGCAGTCCGCGTTTATCTGCGGCTCGGCGGTGTTCCTGCTGTTCGAGGCGCTGGGGCGCCTGCTGAACCCCGTCCCCCCGGCCTACGGCAAGACAGGGATCGCGATCATGCTGTTCTCCATCGCGGTCACCGCCGCCCTGGTGTGCTTCCAGAACTACGCGGCGCGCCGCTCAGGATCGCTGGCCGTGCAAGCCGACGCCCTGCACTACAAAAGCGATCTGCTGACCGGCGGCGCGGTGATCCTCGCATTGTCGCTCAGCTCCAGACCGCAATGGGCGCTGGCGGACCCGGTCACAGGGCTGGCGATTGCCGGCTACATCCTGCATACCGCGTGGCGGATCGGCAGGGTCGCCTGGGACATGCTGATGGACCGGGAGTTGCTGGAATCGCAACGGCAGGAGATCGTCGGCGCCGTCTTCGCCGACTCCAAGATACGGGCCATGCACGACCTGCGCACCCGCGCCTCGGGTCCCCATATCTTCATCCAGTTCCACATCGAATTGGACGGCAGCCTCAGCCTGCGCGAGGCGCACGACGTGGCCGAAAAAGCGGAGGGGCGGCTGCGCAGCCTGTTCCCTCATGCCCAGGTAATCATTCACCAGGATCCCTACCTGGAAGAGATCCACACGCCGGACCGCATCCGCCCCCCGCCGCCGAAACGGCAGGACTGAGCGACAACAACGGCCGCCGCGCCGCGCCGCACCGGGGCGCGGCGCTCAATCCGAACGGCGCGCCGCCTGCAACAGCTCCCGCACCCGTTCCGTACGCACCCTGTCGTGCTCGACATGCGCGGGGTCGGCGCCATGCTTGAGCAGCAAAGCGGCAACCTGCGCGTTGCCGACATCCGCCGCGACCCGCAACGGGCCGCCCGCCGCGCCCGAAACGTCCGGCAGATTGGGGTCCACGCCGAACTCCAGCAAAAGCTTTACGATGTCCAACTTGCCGCGTTCGATCGCGTCGGTCAGGATCTCCGGCCGGAGTTCCACATCCGCGCCGCGTTGCAGCAACTCCTCGGCGATCCCGAACCAACCGAAAAAGGCGGCATGGCGCAGGGCGGCCTCCGGCCCCCACTGGTCGCTGGCGTGGACGTCCGCGCCCATGTCGAGCAGCAGCTTCACGATATCGCAATGGCCATGATAAGACGCAACCACCAGCGCGGCATCGTCGCGGGCATGCACGTCCACGCCGGCCTGCAACTCCTCCTGCACCACGGATATATCCCCCTCCCGGATCGCATTCATCATCCGCTCCGGATTGCCCTGCCCGGTCGGCCTGGTCGGGGCGGCGGCCGCCGCGACAGCGGCCCTGGGCGCCGCCTTCCTGACCGGGCCCCGCTTTGCCGCCGGGAATGCCGGAGGCACCGTCCGCTCGCCGGAACGGACCGCGGAGACCCTCTGCTCGCACTTGGCGCGCTGCCGAACGAGCAGCGCGCGCAAGGGAATGGAAGAGACCTCCTGCACATCCACGCAACGAGGGTCCGCCCCGGCCCGCAGCAATTCGCAGACTGCGTCTCTGTGCCCCCGGAGCGCAGAGCGCCGCAAAGCGGCGCCAGGCCCCCGCCGGTCGGCAATGTTGACCCGCGCCCCTGCCCCCAGGGCGGCGCGCACGGCCTTCGCGTCTCCCGCTCCGGCGGCAACGAGCAGCCGCTGGTCCGCATCGGACAAGGAGGGGATCACCGTAGTATCGGTCCCGGCGCCAAGTGCGGAACGCGGTGGCGTTGCGGCAACGCGATCTGTCTCTTTCTCCGAATCTCTGCTCAAGATTCTATGCCTCGGCTGCGTCCGACGATCCAGGCGACGCAATATTCTTTTCCGTTCCCAAAAACATCCCTGCTCGCTATATTTTACACCATAAATATAGATAATTGCTGCAACCATAGAAATTTCCAGCACATACGGCGCTCGGGGCGCTCGGGGCCCCGCGGCGGTTTCAACGCGCCCGCGCCGCGCTCGCGCCCCCCGCCCCGCGCAGGCGCTCGCGGATAAAGCGCAGCAAACCCTCTGCCGTCAGCCCGGCGTCGCGCAGCATGTCGTCCCGGCTGCCATGGGGGATCAGGCGGTCGGGCAAGCCGTGACAAAAGGCGCCGGCACAGCCATGGGCCGTCAACACCTCGTTCACGGCGCTGCCGGCACCGCCCTGCACTACGTTCTCCTCGACGGTAATCAGCCAGCGATGCCGTGCGGCCAGCTCCAGGATCAACCCCTCGTCCAGGGGTTTCACAAAGCGCATATTGGCGACGGTGGCATCCAGCTCCCCGCCCGCCCGCTCGGCGGCCGCGACCGCGGCGCCGAAGGCCAGAATGGCGATCTCCCTGCCGCGGCGGCGCAACTCCCCCTTGCCCAGGACCAGGGCAGCGGCCTCCCGGTCCACGGCGACCCCGGGGCCGGCGCCGCGCGGATAACGGACCGCGGCCGGGCGCTCGAGCAAAAAGCCCGTTTGCAGCATCCGCCGGCACTCGTTTTCGTCTGCCGGCGCCATCACCACCATGCCCGGCAGACAGCGCAGATAGCTAAGGTCGTAAGAGCCGTTGTGCGTGGGGCCGTCGGCCCCCACCAGACCCGCGCGATCGATGGCGAACAGCACTGCCAGACCCTGGTTGGCCACATCGTGGATCGCCTGGTCGTAGGCGCGCTGCAGAAAAGTGGAATAGATCGCCACCACCGGCTTCAGCCCTTCGCAGGCCATGCCCGCCGCCAGCGTCACGCTGTGCTGTTCGGCAATCCCCACGTCGAAGTAGCGATCCGGGAAACGCCGCGCAAACTCCACCATCCCGGAGCCCTCGCGCATCGCCGGAGTGATGGCTACCAGGCGCTCGTCGCGCCCGGCCAGGTCGCAGAGCCAGTCGCCGAAGACCTTGCTGTAGGTGGGCGCGCCGGGCTGGGACGGAGACAAGCCGCGCTCGGGATCGAAAGGCGTCACGCCGTGGTACTTCACCGGGTCTTGCTCGGCCGGAGCATAGCCCTTGCCCTTGGTGGTAATCACGTGCAAAAACTGCGGCCCCGGCAGCTCCTTGATGTTGCGGATCGCGGCCAGCAGGGCGCCCAGGTCGTGGCCGTCTATGGGGCCGATGTAATTGAAGCCGAATTCCTCGAACAGGGTGCCGGGCACGATCAAGCCCTTGATATGCTCCTCGGTGCGGCGCGCCAGCTCCCGCACGCTGGGCATGCGGGCCAGCACCTTCTTGCTGCCCTCGCGCACCGTCGCGTACAGCTTGCCGGAGAGCACCTGGGCAAAGCGCCGGGACAAGGCGCCGACGTTGCGCGAGATGGACATATCGTTGTCGTTGAGGACGACCAGCAGATCCTCGTTCAGGCAGCCGGCGTGATTCAACGCCTCGAAGGCCAGCCCCGCCGTCAAGCCGCCGTCGCCGATCACGGCCACGACCCGCCGCCGCCGCCCCCGGCGCCGCGCGGCAATGGCCATCCCCAGGGCCGCGCTGATCGAAGTGCTGGAATGGCCGACGCCGAAGGTGTCGAACTCGCTCTCGTCGCGTTTGGGGAAAGGCGCCAGCCCGCCCCGGCTGCGTATGGTATCCAGGCGGTCGCGGCGGCCGGTCAGCGCCTTATGCGGGTAGGCCTGGTGACCCACGTCCCAGACCAGGCGGTCATGGGGCGTATCGAACAGGTAATGCAGGGCGACCGTGAGTTCCACCGCTCCCAGCCCAGCGGCCAGATGCCCGCCGCTCCTGCCCACCGAGGCCAACAGGAAAGAGCGCAACTCCCCGGCCAACCGGTCGAGCTGCGACTCCGGCAGACGGCGCAGGTCGGCGACGGTGCGAACCTGGTCAAGTAGCGGGGTATTCGGGCCTTCGCTCATCGCTTATTGCTGCCTCCGCCGGGCCTGCTTTGCTGCCTTGCCGAACCCGCTGCCGGGCTGCGGCGCCAGCCTTGCCGGGCGAGCTCCGCCCAGTGTGCCTGACGGCGCAGAATCGCATATCGTGACCCAAGCGGATACCCCGATCAACCAGCGGCGGGGCAGCCCAAGCCGTTACGTAATCGAGGGGAAACGATTCCCACCTCGCCATGGAGGTAGATTCCTGCCTCCGTTAATGCAGTAAAGACAAGCCAGGGGCAAGCCTGCGTCTCATTTTTCCCATCACTCCCCCCTTGAGGGGGAGTCGCAGCAGCCAAGCCGCCAGGCGCCGGCTGCTGCGGTGGGGGGTATGCGGCCCTTGCGGTTCCCCTGGGCGGTGGGGCGATGTAGGCGCTTTCGATGCTCCCCCCACCGGCGCGACTTCGGGCTTGCGCCCTCGTCTT